>JBCDIR010000053.1:0-9276 GCA_038748735.1 Bacteroidota bacterium
AGGTATATCCTGGAGAAAGCTACAACGATGCGAAGTTCAAATCACTCCTGCACTTCCTAACGGTACAGATTCGGCGCTACCTCGCTTTCGCGGAAATGGAGCAGGATACCCAGCAACAGCAACTCTACCTCTGCCAAGCTTTACGCAAACGAAATATAGACAGCGCTTTTGAAAAAAGCTGGAACAAACTGGCCCGCCAACGCGCAAGGCCGTCCATACAAAATGCTCATTCCCACTACCAAAACTACCAGCTACAACTAGAGCGCTATACCTTCTTTCACCGTGCCCGCCGCACCGAACGCTTTCACTTGCAAGAACTGACCGAGTCGCTGACGACTTTTTACGTAGCAGAAATGTTGCGCCAGACTTGTATTATGATCTCGGCGCGTAATATGGCAGCGGAGGGCTATGAAGTCGTTGGTTTGGCACAAGTTTTACAACAAGCCGCTCATCCAAAACTAGAACAGCAAGCGGCAGTTGCCATTTATCACCAAGCCTATCTGATGCTGACGGAAACCGAAGCACAACACCACGAACGACTGGCGGATTTACTGGAAATACACCGTCACTGTTTTCCAACCGACGAACTCAGAGACATCTACCTGCTGGCTATCAACTACTGTATTAAACGACTCAACCAAGGCGATCGAGCTTACATACGCGAAGCATTTAATTGGTACCAAAAGGGCTTAGCGCAACGCATCCTTTTTGAAAATGGCATTTTATCGCCCTATACGTATTATAATGCCCTCATGCTCAGTATCGGGCTAGAAGAGTG
This sequence comes from Bacteroidota bacterium, assembly GCA_038748735.1. Classification (GTDB taxonomy): domain Bacteria; phylum Bacteroidota; class Bacteroidia; order Chitinophagales; family Saprospiraceae; genus Lewinella. The sequence goes on from JBCDIR010000053.1 coordinate 779, forward strand.
GGACTGGGGTGGACAATTTCTCGACGATTATCGACAACACCTTCCTCCTACCGAACGCCAGAATAGTTACACGTACAGCCGGGCAGTATATAGTTTCCGTAAAGGAGATTATTCAACCGCTATGGGGCTACTTCAGCAGGTTACTTTCAAGGACGAACTTTATAATCTCAATGCAAGGTCTATGCTCCTGCGCATGTATTATGAATTGTGCGAATGGGATGCCCTGGATGCGCTACTTGATAGCTTCACCAGTTATATTAGACGTCAGAAACGGCTGGGATACCACCGGGAGAACTACCTCAACCTAATACGCTTCACGCGGCAACTGCTGCGGCTGGCCCCCACCCAGAGCGCTGGAAGAAAGCAGTTGATACAGCGTATTGAGGAGACAAAGAGCCTAGCCGAAAAAGACTGGCTCCTCGCCCAAACTAGGATGTAGCAGCATTGGTAAAGGGTAGGTATTTTAACCACCATCTACTTACCAACCTCCCAAAGACAACAAACATAGCCGTTAAAGCGTATATAAGACATAATACTCGACAAATGAAGAATGCCTACATGGTGGAGTTTGAACTCCCCGAAGATATGACCGAGGATTTTATTTCCCTCATCCCTAAGCAACGCTACGTCATTAACCAGATGATGGTCGAAGGAGTGATCCAAAATTACAGCCTGTCTTTGGACCGCGCGCGCCTGTGGGCCGTCATGTCCTGCGATACCGAATTTGAGGTCATGGAGGAACTCACCCGCATGCCGCTCATTGACTACATGGTACCGCACGTTTCGCAATTGATGTTTCACAACTCGTCTTCGGAGGTGTTGCAGTTTTCGTTGAATTGACGGATACGTTGTGCTAAAAGAAAATCGAAGCCCGGTCTTGCGTCTTGTAGGATCGGGCTTTGTCGTCGTAGCAGGAGTGGCGGCGCGCCTGTGGGATGAGGGTAGAGGGATAGGCTCGACTGAAGGTTGGCGCTTGTCAATTTTTCTTACTTAACACCGTCAATAGTTCAAACAATACCGCGTTTAAGCGCTCGATGGCTAACTTCAACTCCCACTTTTCCCGCTGGCGCTTTTCGACGTAGTTGCTGATGGACCGCAACTGCAAAAAGGGAAGCTGGGCTTGTAAAGCTGCGTAGTAAAAGGCGGCACCTTCCATACTTTCCACTTGCGCGAAGGGGTACTGCGCCCGCAAGCGTTCGATACTGGGTTCGTAGCCGTGGACTTTGTTGACACTAATACCGTGTGCGGTGGGTAAAAACCGCCGCTCTACCTCCGGCTGATTCCATAGTCTTCCTTCCCGGAAAGGGAATTCGTCCGCCGCAACCAGCCCCAGGTCCGTAGCTTTGGTGAACCGCCCGTCGGCCTCTTCTACTCCTAGGTCCGCGAAGCAATCGGACACCACCTCAACTACTTCGCCCAGCACTAGCTTACGGTCTAGTGCGCCACCCACCCCCGCTTGTATTAGGTAATCGTAAGTATGCGTCGCCAAGTGCTGCCCCAGCGACCAAGCCGTTAGCGGTAAGCCGACGCCCGTCACCAACGAACTAATTTGCAGACCGCTTACTGCTTGCGGCTGTTGCGCTAAGCGTTCCAAAACGGGTGCGATCTCGAAAGGGGTCGCACTGACGATTAATATCTTCATAAATACTTTATAAAGAACTTATTTGGGCCAAGTGTACGCGCACAACTGCCCGTCCAGCAAGGTCAATAATTTATACATCTCCGCTTCCGCTACCAGCAATGCTTGCTCTTCCCCCGCCAGCGGAAAACCCGTCACTAACTGACCCTGCGCGTCAATTAGCCACACCTTCCGTTCGCTATTGCTGAGGGCTAGCGTACCCAGCGGTGGTGCGGCGATGATCCGATCCGGCACGGTCGGTAAGCGATACTGCCAGCGTTCGCGCAGGGGTTCTCCTGCGTTGCCCGCAAACAGATGGAGTAATGTCCCCCGCTGCACCAGCCAGTCCGTTTCGTTATCTCCCCAGAGGGAAACGGGCGAGTAATTATCTAACGGACCCCGCCCGAGTTGGTGGGTTTGCTGTACACCGTCGGTAGTGGTCAGGTGTATACGGCCGTCTGCGGTGGCTACTATCAGCTCGTTACGATACGCCTGAGGTGAGCCAACGATATTGGTAAAAGTCAGTGGAAAGGTATCTACCAATACCCCGTCGTTTTGGTAGACCCACCATCCTTGCCCCGAGCGAAACTGCGCCAATAACTCCGCTCCGGGTGCTACCAGGGTAGCCAGGGGCCAAAGCGGTAAAGAATCCGGCAACGGTTGTACAGGAAATATACTGAGCAATTGCCCCTGCGGTAACATTAGCTGTACGCTATCCCGCGTTGCTGCCGCCAGTACGCTGGTGTTTCTTCGCGCTACGAACTGGTTACTCGCCTGACTTACTACTGATCTTTTGGATACGGGCAGCGTATTCCCGTTGGGTCCCCAAGCCTCCCAGCCCGCAATAGAGACCCCCAAGAGATGTTGCAAGTCCTGCGAATAAGTTTGCTGGTAAAGCGGCGGAATCAGCGTTGCGACCTGCTCCCGTTGCCAGTAGAGTTGCCCCGCCAAATCGAAGTACCACAGGTGTCCGCGCGTACTTTGTACGGCTACGGCCCGCAAGCGCTGCGCTTCCGTCATATCCCAGACGGGCAACAGGCGCAACGGCTCACTCGCCAGTGGGATAGTCCATTCCAGACGGGGTTGTCGGCCACGCGGGGCCACGCGGATAACGGCTTCGCCCTGGCAATAGCCGTCCGCTTCGCCCGTCGACTGCCAGAGCCATTCCGCTTCCGTCGTCCAAGGTGCATTTGGAAACAGTAAAGTCCACAAATTATCCTCCCCGTCGGCTAGCGGTTGCCACTGCCCGTAGGCCGTCGTTTGGGTAGAATCCAGCGGGGATAATTGTCCCAATAAATCAGCGAAATGCGGTGTACTGAGTAAAGAAGCACTCCGCAGGTAATAATCCAAATAGCGTTCCACATCCTCACGAAACACCCCGACAATGAGTGCTTCGGGTAGTTCGCATACCCAGGGTTGCCAGTGCGTCCGGTCGGTCAGGGCGGCTAGGGGTCCGGGGGTCTGCAATTGGTACAAATCAAACAATTGGTAATTTGCTTGGTCCAATAACTGGGTATCCACCAGCGGTTGGACAAAAGCCCGGTACGCAGCGCTGTCCGCAGCGGGTAACACCCAGAGCGTCGACTGCTCAGCCGCCAGACGTAATGACCAGCCGCCCGTGCGTAGCCAGGGTCGAACGTCTTTTTCCCAGCTCGTCCGCTGCGCTGCCGTCCCCACCGATACGAGCGGTTGAGCTGCGGTCACTCCCGCCGGCACCAGTGGCCAGTGGCGCGCGTTGGCTGTCCCATCCGTTGAGGGAAGCAGGGCGGTATGTAACGACGTCAACCATAAGATCGAATCGCGCTCCGCGGGCCACCAGCGGCTCCAAGTTCCGTCGGTAGGTGGCCAAGGCTGCACGGGATGCTGCCAGCGGGGCGGTAAGCTAGAAGTCGTCAAGTGTTGGCGAATAACGTCCCCGTCGCCTACGCCCGTTGCGGTCAGGATAGCTTTCGCAGCGGCTAGGTCCGTCCAGGCGGGGCCGTTCTTTTTAGCCGTTTGCAAGGCAGTTTCCAACTGAAACGGAAAGCGACCAACAATCAGGAGATTATGGTAGCGCGAAAAGTAGAGCGGGTCATCGCCGCTGATGTCGTAGGTATAAATTTCACCGCCACCGTAACTCAGGGTTGGTCCGTAGCGGGTGGGGTCCCACACCGTTCGTAAAGCCTTACTACTGCCGATGAAGGTGTACACCACTTCGGCATTCGTACGGCCATTTTCGGGTAAGAGCCACCAGTCCTCCCAGGTCAGTTCCGTTCCGCCCGTCACCTCGTGCAGCAAGTCGATCAGCCGGCGTGTTTCTAGGTACCAAATATGGTCTTGGCGGAGCTGTGCGCTGTCCGGCCTGCGTAGATACGGCAATTGAATCAGCAACTCCGAACTCGCACTAACCGCCTGAAAAGGCGATACCGAATCGAACGGTAACCGCCAGTGAGGACGCACCAAAAAGTAACTACCGATTAATACTAGTAGTGCTAGTAGAAGCCAGAACGCTTTTTTCAAATGGAAGGTTTTTTTGCTTTAAAACAAAAATAAGCTAAAGCACTGAACCACACACGAAATTTTACCTTCTTCCGTCTTGTATATAGGTTATGGCTCGTACATTTGAAGCGCAAACTTAAGCAAGAGATGAAGCAAGCTATTCGGATGGGTGCCCTACTGCTAGCAGCCGCTGTGCTACTCGGCGCCTTCGGTGCCCACGCCCTCAAAGCCATGGTGGACCCTGCAAAAGTCGCTATTTTTGAGACGGGCGTACGCTACCAATTTTATCACGCACTGGGCGTACTGGTCTGCGGTCTAGTGGCAGAACGGGCTAATCCTACTCGTTTACGGTGGGCCGTGCGGCTTTTCTTAGTGGGAATACTCCTCTTTTCTGGTTCACTCTACTTGCTCACTTTTACGGAGCAACTCCTTCTGCCGTGGGGCATCATCGGACCGCTGACGCCCATCGGTGGGGTGTGCTTCGTGGCCGCTTGGGGTGTTTTAGCTTTTGCCGTTACGGATGATTAGCGTAACCGCCGGCCTAGTGCTGTGCTTAGGGGCACCGCCGGCCTAGCGCTGTGCAGTGGGGCACCGCCGGAGCGGGGCCGCCACGCGCTGAAAGGCGTGGCTGACCTGCCTGCGCCGTGCCTTGCTCGGAAGGCAGGGCGAAGAGCGAACCACGGAACCTAGCGGGCCCGTAGCTTGCGAAGGGCAGGCCCAAAAAAGACCTAATCATCGACCTGGTCACTGCCGTGAGCCAGGATTTAACGATTTTTCACCCTGAGTTCCTTGTTTAGCGCGTAATTGTTCTGATTTGGCCATCAGTACAATCACTTCACTAAAAAAGGAACTGAAAAATCGTACGTTTCAAGGACATTATAATAATTGTCCCTAAGAGCGACTACCAAACCGTTAGGACATTTTCCACTTGCGCCCGCGCCACATACGCCATTTTCCCTGTAAATCGCGGCGCAGTTCGCCATTAGTAAACCCTTTCTCGGCTCCCATGGCTGCGACTTGTTCGGCGTTGAACTCATTACACTCGAAGAAGAGCAGACCGCGTTCGTTGAGGTGGAGCGTGGCGAAATCCATGATGGTACGGTAAAACAAGAGTGGGTCCGCAGCCGGAACGAAGAGGGCTAGGTGCGGCTCGTGCGCCACCACTTGGGCCGGCATAACCGCCATTTCGTCCGGTGGAATATAAGGAGGGTTGCTCACGATCAGATCGAAAGTGGGCAAGGTTTTGCGTTGTTCCGCTTGCAGTATATCTACCCGTAGCGTACGAATGGAGTAGTTGAGTTGTTTGGCGTTGTCGTTAGCCGTTGCCAGTGCCTCCTCACTGGTGTCGACGGCCCAAATTTCGGCGGTGGGCCAGTACTTTTTGAGGGTGAGGGGAATGCAGCCACTGCCCGTGCCAATGTCCAGCAGCCGTGGCGAAGCGGAAAACAGGTGTTCGTGTTCGAGTACCCACGCGACGAGTTCTTCGGTCTCCGGGCGGGGAATCAGTACACTGGGATTGACGCGGAAACGAAGGCCGTAAAAATCCGCGATTCCCGTCAGGTACTGAAGCGGCTCACCCGCCAGCAAACGAGCGACGAAGCGCCGCAACTGCTCAGCCTCCGCAGCGGACCACGAGCGATTAACTGGTGGTGTTGGCCAATTGAAAACGTCTTCAAAAAGGTTACGCGTAAGCGCGCGCGCTTCTCCGGCACCGAAGTGCGCTCGGAGTTGTTGCTCGGTTTGGCGGTATGCGTCCTGAATGCTCACCCTAAACGACTTTTAAAATCTTCGTAGGTGAAGGTACGAAGTATTTCGACGCTTCCGTCGGTCCGTTGCATGGCAATAGCAGGATGTTTAACGCCGTTGAAAAAGGTAGTTTTCACCATCGTATAATGGATCATATCCTCAAAGAGGATGGTATCGCCAACCGCTAGGGGTTGCTCGAAGCCGTAGGCTTCCAGGTAGTCCCCGGCGAGGCAACTGACACCGCCGAGCCGGTACGCAAACTGGCCTGGAAGAAGGTCCTTAACCGCACCACGCACTACGGGTCGGTAGGGCATTTCGAGCGTGTCGGGCATATGTGCCGTAAAGGAAACGTCAAGGATAGCGGTCTGCACCCCGTGATTAGTAATGATGTCCAAAACGGTAGATTGGAGGTAGCCCGTCTGCCAAGCGATGGCGCTGCCGGGTTCGAGAAGGACTTTTAGGTGAGGGTAGCGCTCCCGAAAAGCGCGTAAGACTTTGATCAAGTGTTCCTGATCGTAGTCGGCCCGGGTCACGAGGTGGCCACCTCCAAAATTAACCCAATGAATTTGATCGAAATAACGGCTGAACTTCTCTTCAAAAACGGCCAGGGTGCGCTCAAAAGCATAACTGGACGATTCGCAAAGGGTATGAAAATGTAGCCCTTCGATGCCCTCGGGAAGACGCGCAGGCAGATTGGGCAGGGTCTCGCCCAAGCGCCCCGTCGGACTAGCAGGATTGTACAAATCCGTTTCCACTTCCGAATATTCCGGGTTGACGCGTAAGCCGGGAGATACGTTGTCCTTGGCGGCGGCCAAGACGGTCCGATAACGCTCGTACTGAGCCAGTGAATTGAAGGTAAGGTGACTGCTAAAGGTGAGCAAATCCGCAAATTCGTCCGGTAAATAGGCCGGGGAGTAGGTGTGCGCACGCACGCCCATTTCTTCGTAAATCAAGCGCGCCTCGGCCAGGGAAGAAGCCGTGGCCCCACTGAGATACCTACCCACCGTAGGAAAGGTATGCCACAGCGCGTAAGCTTTCAAGGCCAGGATGATCTCCACACCCGCCCGTTGCTGAATTTCAGCAAGAGTAGCGAGATTAGCAAGAAGTTTAGCTTCTTCTAACACGAAAGCGGGGGAAGCCACTTTGACCTTTAAATTGTTTTTTATTGCTTTTATTTTAAATTATTTTTTGTTTTTTAACAAAATAGCTTTACATTTGATCTATTGCTGAGTTGCCTTATACTTCTTCCAACTCAGTTTCTACTTACTTTGTCCCACAACGGGGGTTGTGGTTTACCAAAACAAGTCTGGATTTGAAGTTGACCTGCGGGTGGACGCACCTTTACAGCTGTGCGGGTCAACTTAGACTGTGTGCTACTCAGTTGAGGTCAAGTGACCACTGAGTAGAGGTTGAGTGGTGTGTCCGCCTCGCTGGACGACGGGGGACACGATGAGCTCGGGTAGGGCGGGGCCCCCACCCTGGTGGGGGCTTTGTACCCCATCGACTCCCACTACAGCTCTAAATCCACCCCGACCTGCTCGTGCCATGCCAAACCGTGCTTGCCCAGTACCGCCAAAAATGGATCGGGGTCGAATTCTTCGACGTTTTTCACCCCTACTCCACCCCACTGCCCCGTCAGGAGCATCATCGCCCCCGTCATTGCGGGTACGCCCGTGGTGTAACTGACACCCTGCGCACCCGTTTCGCGGAAGGCGGCCTCGTGGCTACAATTGTTCCAAATATAATAGGTCTGTTCTTTGCCGTCTTTACGGCCACGAACGCGACAGCCGATGCTCGTTTCGCCCGTATAGTTTTCACCCAGGTCACCGGGGTCGGGCAGGACCGTTTTGAGAAATTCTAGTGGGATAATTTCTACCCCTTGGTGTACTACGGGTTCGATACTGGCCATACCGATATTTTGGATCACCCGCAGGTGGGTGAGGTATTCATCGCCAAAGGTCATCCAAAAGCGGGCACGTTTTAGGGTCGGGAAGTTTTTGACGAGTGACTCTAGTTCCTCGTGATAAATGAGGTACGAGTTCTTGGGACCAATATTGGGGTAATTGAGCACCCGCATGATTTCGTGTGGCTCCGTTTCGATCCATTGGCCGTTTTCCCAGTAGCGGCCCTTTTGGGTGATCTCCCGAATGTTGATCTCCGGGTTGAAGTTAGTGGCGAAGGCTTTACCGTGATCCCCAGCATTGGCGTCGACGATATCGAGGTAGTGGATTTCGTCGAAGTGATGCTTAGCCGCGCGGGCGGTGAAAATGCTCGTCACGCCGGGATCAAAGCCGCAGCCGAGGATGGCTAGGATGCCCTTTTCCCGAAAGCGATCCTGGTAGGCCCACTGCCAACTGTACTCGAACTTAGCTTCGTCTTTGGGTTCGTAATTTGCCGTATCCAAGTAATGCACACCCGTTTCCAGACAAGCGTCCATTATCGTCAGATCTTGATACGGTAGGGCGACGTGAATGACCAGTTCCGGCGCGTAACTGCGGATGAGCGCAACCAGTTCCGGTACGTTCTCCGCATCGACGGCGGCGGTTTCAATGGCTTCGTAGCCCAACTGATTACGGACATCAGCGGCAATCGCATCACATTTGGATTTGGTACGGCTAGCCAGTAGGATACCACTAAAGACTTCCGGGTGTTGAGC
>JBCDIR010000054.1:0-9237 GCA_038748735.1 Bacteroidota bacterium
AAGGTAAATAGGTGTAATCTAATCCCAGATAGCTTTTCCTACGCCAAGGTAAGTGGACGGAAGCATTGGCATTCATCGGATAAGTCAAGCGCAGCGCCCATTCATGCCTAGCATTTTGTATCATCAATGCTTCCTTTTGTACCCCAAAACATCGATTGGCGTTAATCACGAAGGTGAGGATCGTACTATCGCTACGTAGTGGCGAAGGATACTGCAAATTTGGACAAAAGGAAGGGAGAATATTGTAAAGCGTATGGGTAGGATGTCTGACCGATAGTTGGTAGTCTTGTCCTTGGTAAACTAGAAAAAACGTCGATTCCTCGTCTGTGTTGTAGGCCTTAATGAGCGAAAGACTATCCCTGTGTAGCACGAAGCCCGACCATCGTTGATCCTGCCACTGGACTGGCCGAACGAGCGTATCTCCCTGAGTGACTAGCGAGCGTAATTGCGTTAAATCATAGGTCATACGGCGGCTGCGAAAGCGTTGCCGGATCGTGTCGTAGGGATACACCGTTACCCGACCAATATCATCACGGGAGCCATTGTAGCGAATGAACCTACCCTGACCCGTAAGGCCGTTTTCAAAAGTCCAGTAAGTGTCTACTTGGGTTTGACCCAATAGCGTTAGGCCAAGCAGCAAGCTAGTGTAAAGAAAGGTGGCGCGCATTAAAAAGGTGGATTATCTCACACTAAGATAATCCACCTTCGGCAGTTTCGCAAATGTTACGGAGTCTATTGTTTCACCACGCGAACGCTACGCCCGCCTATCTCTACCAAGTAAACGCTGGCGGGTAGCCGTTCCAGGTCCAATTCTTGTTGTAAAACACCCGTACCTAGTGTACTTTGTTGTACGACCTGCCCCCGTACGTTGAGGATGCGAATCGGCAGGGTCTCCGCAGCTGGTTCCGCTAAGCGGACCGTGATGCGTTCCGTCGTGGGGTTCGGGAAGACTTGAAAGTTGTCTACGCGCACTTCGGTCGTGTTCACAGGAGCACCATCTTCTATTTTAATATTGAAATCCTCAACGGGTAGGAAGCCACCCGTGCCGTCCTCCACCACGAAGGCAAAACCATCGTGGACCGCGTCGGGATTAGTATTGAGGTACGTAAGGTTAAACGCATCAATGGTCTCTTGCGTGAAGCTCATTCCCACGCTCAGTTCGCCCGTGCTGCGGAAAAGGGTACCGTGTTCGGGAACGCTGACTAAGGTGTAGACCAGCTCTGGTCCCACTTGGTTATTGTCCGTCACTCGCAGTAAGTCGTTTGTAATGGGGTTGGCCTCGTTCGGGGGAACGAAAAGTGTATCGTTATTGACCTGCGCCGGGGCCACGGGATTACCTTCCGCACAAAAAGCGAGCCCCCAGTTGCCGATTTGACCCGGTGAACCAAATCCGGATTCGATTACCTTCACTTCCAGGGTCCAAACACCCTCCGTATTCTCCCCGTCAAAGAGCGAGAGGGGTTCCGAAGGACGGAAAATAAAGTTGCCGTTCGGCGGACAGATGATTTCGTCCGGCGCCTCATCATCAAAACCTGCGGAAACGATGTCGGTCGTTGCACACTCGCTATCGTATAGCTTGACTTCCGTTAGCTCTGGACTGATGAGGGTCACCTGAAAGTTTTGAATAGGCTGGTAACTCACGCTAATCCGTGAAACGTCAACGTCAGAAACGGTGCCTTCGGACGCTACAAATACTTCTGATCGGACCGTGGGTAAAGGCCCTGTACCGGGAATCGTGACGGGCACATCAGCAGCCTGGACTTCGTTACAGATCAACACTTTGGTGTGGAAGACACGTGGGCGTTGCCACTCCCCCGCACCGCAACTGTTACTAGCCCGTACTCGCCAGTAGTAGAGCGTATTATTCTCAAATTGAATACTGGGGAAGGTAGCCGTCTCCGTCAAGCCATATTCGCTGTCCACTACATTGTTGAAGGCCGCATCCGTTGCAACTTCCCAATCGTAGGTCAGACCATTGTAAACGGGGTCCCAGTCGAAGTCGACGCCCAAATTAACGTCCGTTAATCCGTCCACGGGGGCTACGAGCGCCAAGTCGGAGAAGTCTGTGTCGGTCACGCTGAAGAAGAACGATACGTTTCGGTCGGCTTGCCCTGGTGCCGTTGCGGTCAAAGCCACTTCAAACAAGTCGTTAAAGTCTTCCAGGTTAGTCATGTCGATGGTCATCGTCGTCATCCCATCAGCACTAATACTGCTTTCGCTAAAGCTGACGTCTACGCCCGCTGGTAAGCTGTTGGCTACACTAAAATCAATGTTTTCGGCGTAGCTGAGGACGCTCGTCGTACTAACGGGAATAGTAATGATGTCCGGCCCGCAAATATCCCAGTACTGCGCTCCCGTCGTTAGGGTGTAACCCGGTTCAGTGGCCGTTTCGATGGTGAAATCTTCGTTGGAAATATCGAAAAAGACGTTGTTTGTCGCCTGTACACGGATACGCATATCGTTGCCCGTCACATTGGGTATACTCACGAAGGCGGAACCATCATTATAGGTGCCTTCTAAGAGGGTGTAGTCGTACGTAAAGCCACCGTCGGTGGAGAGTAAAATATCAACCTGCTGGCAATCGACCAAGTCATTGGTAGTGTTGGCTACATCCCAGGTAATTTCTCGGAAATCACCCGTGGCCCACACTTCATCCCCTACATTGGGGGAAAGGACGAGGAACGGCCCCGCCGTTTCGGTGGCCCGAAAAGCAATGTCCTCCCAAACGGTCGCGCCAATTTCTGGATTGTTATCCCGCACCATGCAGCGGAACGTCAAGTCACGCGAATAGGTCGGTAAAACCTCGCGGTTGTCACTTTCATTATTGACGATAAGAGGCATTTGTGGAAATACTCGGTTGGGGTTGGGGTTGGGGGGGAAAGAACGGAAAATCGGGGCATTACCTACGGGTTCACCCAGCGGTGTGATGGGGCCCAGATCCATTTGTTCCCAACAGTAAGTCAAGTTATCATTTTCGTTGTCCACCGCTCCGGCGACTAGTTCAAATGGTGTGCTGATGGGGATGTGGAAGCCCCCTTCGATGGGTATCGTCAGTTTGGGATTGGTATTACTGGTTTCAATCTCCGTAGCGCAGAGGTTGGCCTGCCCCTCGCGTGTATATTCGATGAACTGTTGGGCAGAGTGCCCGTGATAGTAGGTATCGTTATTACCAACAATATTTTGATTACCACAAGAACCCGCGTAGGACATGATCGTACTACCAGAACCTGGTTCAAAAGCAGAACCAGTGACCAGTTGGTCAAGTGAACTGGGGCAGTTGGCCCACGAGTGATCGGTGGCAAACTGATGGGCGACCTCGTGGGTAAAGACGCGATTGACGATGGCGGTGACGTTACTCAGGTAGTGACAGGTCACCCCCCGGTCTTTACCCGAGGTACAGACCGCCCCGTTGACCACCCCACCAACGTCTGTACAACCTCCCGTAAAAACGTGTCCTAAATCATAAGCGACGGACTGCACACCTTGGCTAATTAAGGCAGGCCGTACCTGCCCCAGTAGCTCTCTACCTTCATCAGCATTGATAAATGGATCGGTGGTGGGGTTTAAAAAGATCAGGTTCTCTACGTTGGCTATAAGGATAATCTTTACGCCGACTTCTCTTTCAAACGTTAAATTTGCAACGTTCATAGCCATCACAAATGATGTCAATACAGACTCAATTGTACCTCCTTTTTGCTGTCCGTATTCGCCCGTACACGTCAGGGCCAAGATGTATTCCCGAATGTAGGCCGTCTCTGATTTTAGTAAATGAGTCGTTCCTACGTGTGGAGGTTTGAAAGCTTCGGGGGTACTGTGTAACGCGGCTTCCTCTGCCACGTAACCACACGCAAACTGCTGGCTCGGCAAGTGGCTAGCGTCCGTATCTTTTTGGTAGTACACCAGGTGATTTTGGTTGTCGTCTGCGGCGTAAGGTTCCAAATAAGCTACTCCCGTAGCCGTTTCGTAGACCCCGGAAATACCTTGTGGCGTAACGGCCAGACGACCCGTAAAGTGGTCATCTTGCGCATCCAGTATTTTGTAAGTACGAATTTGTGGCCAGCGCGCTTGTAGCTCGGGCTGCATGACCGAACTCTCTACCGCTAGAAAAGTACGCGCCGTACCATCTGGCAGCGGCAGCGTCACCTGTTGACTACTTTTGCGGAGCTGTTGGTTTTTTTCGTTTGGCGAATTGGCCAACTGTGTCTGGAAATCAGTAACGGACAAGCGGACCGATTCGTAAGTCGTCAAAGGATACTCTACCAACGCTTCGGCGCTGTAACCCGTTTGAGCCGGAGAGATAAATTCGATTTGTTGTGCGATACTCGGAAAGACAATGGCCAAGCCCCAAAAGGCCAGTAGAACTCTTGAAGTCATAATGCGTCAAAATATTGTTATATAAAAAGGGGGAAGGTGATTTAAGCAAAAATAACATCTTTCCGCTAAGGTACGGCTAAAATACCACGGATTGTCGCCGACTAGCTATGGTTGAGCAGCTGTGACGTAGGACAGTTCGATTGCGAATACCATTCCCAGTGGAGCGGACAATGAGCCAGCTTACCACCTAGTAGGATTCCGCAACACGGCGTTGAATAGTCAAGCGAATACCAATAATTTTACACTTTCCTGTTGGGGTCTAAATTTACTACGCTAGACCGTGTACTTCCTGTTATGCAATTAACTATGCGGCCCATTACCCATTGACACACTGTAATACAGTAGCGGTATGAAAAACTTTACACCTATTTAATAGTCGTGCTTTGGGTATACATTAGAAATAGTATTACCTTTAAGCTATATTCTGTATTCGACCTAATAATTAACAATCTGTAATCTCATGAGTAAGACATTTACCTCATCAAATTTTCGATGGGTTCTGTTAACTATTTGCAGTTTTCTATTAACAACTGCATACGCACAAATAGTTATCAGCGAATTTCAACCCAATCCTCCTGGTGGAGATCCTACTAACCAAGATGTAGAACTATCCGGTGGTGTACCGGGAGCAGCTTTTGACCTTTGGTTGGTCTCGGTAGAGAGTGATGGTCCCGATGGGCTTGTTGATCGTACTACCAATGTTACGGGAACTTTCGACGCAAATGGATTTGCGGTAGTTAGTATTCCCGACTTGGAAAACCCCTCCTTTACGCTGATATTAGCCGAAGGCTTTTCCGGAACGGTTGGTACTACCGACATTGATGCTGATGATGACGGTACTGCCGATAATATCTCCGCATTTACCAATATTTTGGATGCCGTGGGTATCTCAGATAGCAATTCAGATAATACTTCTTTGTATGGTGTGGATCTGGGCGGAACAGATATGCTATACAATGGTGATAATGAACCAGAGCTAGTCTTTCGCGACGGAGCTGACGGCACATTCTACGCTATAGCCGATCTCGACGATCCGGCTCTTGCTGTTTATGATGCTAGTGGAACTTCCATTAGTACAGATGCTGGCGACTGGACGGCTGATCCTACTGTACCCACTTTCGGTGCTGCGAATCCTACGCTAGGTGCCACATCTAACTGCCCCGACGTCTCCACCGAATTTGCTTACAGTGAAACTAACTTGTGTCCTAACGGCCTTAACCCAACAGTATCTACGGTAGGTACTGGCGTCCTCGGCGTATTCAGCGCTACGCCTACTGGATTGAGCCTAGATCCTAGTACAGGTGAGATCGACGTGAGTGCAAGTACGGCGGGCTCTTACACGGTTACGAATACTATTCCGGCCAACGGGACCAACGGTGACCTAGTGATTACCGGCGTCGTTGACGGTGACCTAACTGGTGGCCTACCCAAAGCCGTTGAGTTATACGTTATCAGCGATATTGCTGACTTATCACTATACGGTATAGGCTCTGCTAATAATGGCGGTGGCACCGAAGGACAAGAATTTACCTTCCCCGCTATAGCAGTGACCGCTGGTACTTATATCTACGTGGCTTCTGAATCAGCCATGTTTATGAGCTATTTCGGTTTTGCTCCTGATTATACGGATAATGCGCTACTCATCAACGGCGATGATGCTATCGAACTATTTTTCAACGGAGCAGTGATCGACCAGTTTGGTGAAACCGACGTAGATGGTACGGGCCAAGCGTGGGAATACACGAACGGCTGGGCCTACCGCGATTTGGACGGCTTCGGCCCCGACGGTGGCTTCATTTTGAGCAGTTGGGACTTTAGTGGTCCCGACGGATTGGATGGAGAGACCTCCAATGCCACAGCCGCTAACCCGATGCCAATCGGTACCTACACGGGGGACCTCGGCTGTACGGACGAAACTTTCGACGTTAACGTAACGATTCTTCCGGCTAGCGACGCATCTTGCATGACGGCTACCTGTACAGCTCCTTCTGCTGAGTTTGAATATGATGATACGACCCTGTGTACGGGTGATGACGATCCTACTTTGACATTAGTAGGTGCTGCTGTCGGTGGTGTATTCAGCGTGGATGTAGCTGGTTTGGATTTCGATCCTTGCACGGGCGACATCGACGTAAGTGAGAGTGCTGCCGGTACATACGTTATAACGAACACATTAGCTGCTAATGGTACGAACGGTGACCTACTAATTACGGGTGTTATCGACGGCCCACTGACGGGTGGTGAACCTAAAGCAGTAGAATTATACGCAGTGAACAATATTGCGGACTTGTCTAACTACGGTATTGGTTCCGCTAACAACGGCAACGGTACGGGAGGCGAAGAGTTTACTTTTCCTGCGGTGTCCGTTGCGGCAGGTACCTTTATTTACGTAGCTACGGAGTCCACGAATTTTATGAGCTTCTTTGGCTTCAGCCCCGATTACACTGATAATGCGGCAAGCATCAACGGTGATGATGCCATCGAACTGTTCTTCAATGGTGCCGTGATTGACCAATTTGGTAAAATTGACGTAGACGGTACGGGTGAAGCCTGGGAATATTTGGATGGCTGGGCCTACCGTGACCTAGATGGTTACGGACCCGATGCGGGCTTTGCGCAAGGTAGCTGGATATATAGTGGTCCTAATGCTTTGGACGACGAAACCTCTAACGCTACCGCCGCTAACCCTATGCCGATTGGCACTTACGTAGGTAACATTGCTTGTGAAGACGTAACCTTTCCGGTAACGGTAACGGTCAGCGAATCACCAACGGTAGACGCAGGTCCTGATTTGACCAAGTGCCCCTCTGCCCCACTACCGATTGACGCTACTATCTCGGGTGGTACTCCGCCTTACACCATCGCATGGAGCGCTACCGGTGGCACCTTCGACGATGCTACCGTAGAAGACCCTACCTATAACATGATGACGGAGGGAACCTACACCCTCACTTTGACGGTAACCGATGACAATGGTTGTGAAGTCAGTGATGACTTAGAAGTCACTGTCGAGGATGACATTGACCCCGAAGCCCTGTGCCAGAACCTCGCCGTCCAGGTAGATGCTACGACGGCCTCGGTAACGATTACCCCCGACCAAATCGACGATGGCAGTACCGATAACTGTGGCATCGCTAGTCTTGCACTAAGTCAAACGACGTTCACCTGTGCCGATGAAGGTGACAACGATGTTGTCCTTACGGTAACGGACGAGAGCGGTAATGAAGACGCCATCACTTGTACCGTAACGGTCGAAGACGATAACGTACCTTTCGACTTCGGCTGCATCAACGACCTTAACGTAACTTTAGGCGACGACTGCACCCTTACGCTAACGGCGGACATGGTTATCACGGGAGCCTTCTTGCAGTGCGTAGACGAGGCCATCGTCACTATCAACGATACCAATTCGGACCAAGTAGTTGGCTGCGGCGATCATACCTACATGGTGGTCTTACGCGAAGATGGTGAGGATATCTACACCTGCTGGGGCAACCTCTTCGCCGAAGACAAGACGGCACCGGAGATCGAAGTTTGCCCGGCCGATACGGACGAAGTGACGGTGACCACGCCGGCTCAGCAAGCGTCGGGTACGCTGGCGACTACGGATCCGACAATCAACCTGGCTAACTTCGGTTGTTTCCAGGACTTTTTCAGTCCGGACGATGGTCAGCACGAGTATGACCTAGTTAGCTTTACCGTCAGCGCAGCGGATATTTACACGTTCTTCGTTGGCTCGGCGGACGCTATCAATACTAATTTTGCCATCTTCCAGGGGGACTTCAACCCGGACAACCCCTGTGAGAATATCATTGGCAGTACGGAAAATGGCTTTTTGGATGATGGTGGAGTGACCATTCCGATTTATCAAATATCCTTACCTCTCATCGAAGATCAGACGTATACTATTCTGGTCTCTAACCGCTTTGCGGGTAGTTTAGGAGCCTGGAACGTTAACGTATACAGTGAAGCGGGTGGTTTGCTCAACGACTACGGCATTACAGGCACAATAGACCTGACGCGTGATTTGCTGTGTACAGATCTAGAAGATGGAATACAATTTGCTTTTCCACAAAGTTGGATTTTGAATGCCGACGGTAGCCTGGACTACGATACAACTTCGGATGAGTTCTTTGACGGACCAGACAACGTAGTAGAAGGCCCGGGTCAGGATGACTTACTGGACGCTTTCTTGGCGAAACTAGGCTTCACGGGTATCCCCACCATCACGGATAACTGTGGTCAAATATTGGTAACGGTCAGCGACGTGCTGAGCGAGGAGGGCGACTGCGGAGAGCTGACGCTGACGCGTACGTTTACGGCCACGGACCGCTACGACAACTGCACGGACAGCTTTGGTGATGCGGCTACGGTAGTGTGTACGCAAATCATTACGGCACGCCGTCCGACGCTCAATGACTTGGTCTTCCCACCCTTTACCGCTACTATTGAGTGCGACGAGCAGTTTGCTACTGACGGTGCCGTAGGTGGTCCGGACGACAACCCTGCGGCTAGTGTTACGGGACATCCATTTGTTCGTTCGGCCTTTGGTTTCAAGCCACTGGAGCCGAACTTCTGCAATATCGGTGCTTCCTACTCAGACGAACCCCGCATCGTCGTATGCGAGGGCACTTACAAATACCGCCGCGAGTGGAACTTGATCGACTGGTGTAACCCGAACGATAACGAGATCTACGACCAGTTCATCAAAGTGGGTGACTATACGGCTCCAACGATCTTAGCAGATTCCGACCCGGTACAGCCCGTTCCAACTACGTTGAACGTGTCGACCGCGCCAAACAGTTGCCTAGCCAATATCATCATTCCGGTTTACGATGTAGTAGACGGCAACGGCTGCTCTAG
>JBCDIR010000055.1:0-9213 GCA_038748735.1 Bacteroidota bacterium
CTCAATCATGGCACTATTCGGCGCTAGCATGTGCGGCAGCACCTGGTCCATATACATCTTGCCGAAGGCCGTCGAGGCATCACGTGGCAGTTCACTCGGTAGGTTGTCAATGGTCATCATGTCGATGATGCCATCTTGGAAAGGTGTGGTTTCTTCGCCCGTTTTGGGATCGTAGCCAAAGACGGGATCAGCAATGGTCGATGCGCGCAGCGTGGACGGAATAGAAGATACCGGCGCAATATCGCAGGTCACGTCCGCAATCACTTTGACGTTGAACTCATCGCTGGCCATCTCTGCGGGAGTGAAGAAAGCAGGCGCTTTATTGTCCCAGTAAATGCCGTTGATGAAGAGGTCTGCTTGGGCCGCGTAGGGCGCGAAAGCCGAGCTATATTCCTCGGGGTGTTGGTAGAAATGGAGCTTGTCGAAAGGATCCCCGTCGCGGTGACGTAGATAGTCCCGGCTGAGGAGTTGGGTGTAGACGGGCTCGTCGTAGTCTTGTTTCAAAAAATCACCTGCCGACACCTGCCGGATACCCATATCGTTCAGTACCTGCGCGGCTCCCGTCGCTACGCGTCCCGTGCCCGTCAGCACAATTTTCATCGACGGCAGTTCCAGCTTTTCGTAGACCGCTTTGGCTGCCGCGTAATCGTACAAATCACGCATGCGGGGCAGGTTAAACTGCTTCGTCCGCTGGGCGTAGGTCCAAAAACCATTGTGTGCGCCCACCACGCCGGCAAAATAGCCAAAAGCAATCACCCGCCGGCCCAAATTATCGGTGAGTACCTCGTAGTCGATCATATGTACGTGCATATCCAGCATCGCTTTGAGCAACGGACGATTGTACGCCTGTTGCTTGTGTGTATGCGAGAAAAAGCTGTACGTCTTTCCGGGAATAATCTGGTCGATGGGTACTTCCTTCACGCCGAGTAGCAGATCACAATCGCCCACGTATTCCGCCAGGGGGACGCCGACGGCTTCGTACTCTTCATCCTTGAAAATCCGAATGGGGGAGGGCTGTACGACCACGTCCAAACCGTATTCCGAGCGCAGATACGCACACTGTTTGGGGTTGAGCGGAACGCGGGTATCTGGTGGAACTTTGCCTTCGCGGATGATGCCGATCTTCATGGTGTCAAAAGTGATGTGGTGAATGGGTGAGTTGGTATACACATTAACTCAATGCGGCAAATATAGAAAATTGGTGACGGTTTACCGGAAGCTATAATACGTGTCTCTTTCCCTCGGAAAGAAAACATACTTAAAGTCAAAAAAGAAGACAAGACTTCACTAACCTTAGGTTATTGTTTTCAAAAACCTAATTTTAAATGAATGTTTCGTTGATTAGAAGCGGAACATGAAAATCTGCTTAGCATATTTAAAGAGCTGAGTCAAATTGAGTCAGAAGATGGAATCGTTTGATGCACAGCTACACATACCACACCAAAAAATGATCCACTGCGTAGATTATTGCCATAAGTCCGAGGGTGAGTACCGCTTGCCAGAGCGATTCTCTCCACGGCTTCCGTAATGTTCTACCGACGGTCAGGGCCTCGAAAGCGTGTATCACTACTTCCCGATTGTAGTACAAAATGTACAGCAGCATCAAAAAGTAAATCGTCGCGTTGACGATCGGGCCTTTGGCATCTAGGTACACCCAGTCGATAACGATGATGTTGGCCATGATGGGTACGAGTACGGCTACGCCCAGTAGTTTGGTTTGGTTCCAAAGTAACATCCATGCTCCGAGTAACTGCGAAGCGCCGATGAAAAAAATGTATACATAAGAATAGCCCATAAACGTCCAGCATAAGTCAAAAGCGGATACGTCCACAAGAGGTGTTTGGGCTAGCGCTTCGGGCAGTTGCCCCCGCCGCCAAAACTGTCCACCGGCGATCTTGCCGAGGCCGTAAATATTTAGGAAAAGAAATACGTACCAACGGCACACGCGCTCGAATAGGGTAGGGAAGTCGGGTGATGACATGTTCTTAGTTTTCTGCTTGTAGGTCTAGTAGGAGCTGCTCTGCTGCCGCAATTTTTCGTCCGTAGTAGCGTCGAGAGAGGTAGTTGAGGCAGTAAACACAGCTAAAACCAACGACCAACGCAATGGCCCAGAAATATTTTTCCTGGGTTACGTCCTGTTCGTTATAGATTTTGGTGCAAATGATAATCATAGCATTAAAAAGTACGAAGCCGAGCCCTACGCTCACTTGCTGTACGCGTAGGAACGAAACTTTTTGGCGGGCAAAATCAGCTAACTGGTCCCGGAAAGGTTGCTGGGGTTGCCCCAGGCGGTACATACGCACCAGCGGCACCAGTGAAAGTAAAGGGAAAGCCAGTAGTAAAAGAACACCGACTACACCGACCATTCGTAAGAAAGGCGTGTCTAATTGGTGGAAAAATACACATGTTAGGGCCGCAAAGTATAAACAGACAAGGCTGCCTACTATCTCTGGCCAGATCACCTGCCAAAGGTGACGGCGGTAACGCGCTTGTATCATATTTTTAATTTTATCGGGTGCTAGGGTAGGCAGATTTTGCTGCCCCGCTGCGTCCCACTGTCGTTGTAATTCTTCTAGTGCCATTAAACGCTATTGTTTAGTGCTGTTTTAATTACTATTGCTTAGCGTTGACCCGCTGGCGTAGCTTACTACGAATGCGGTGGAGGCGCGTGCCGATATTGCTGGTGCTGAGGCCAACAATATCGGCGATCTCGGAATAGGACTTTCGCTCTAGGTGCAACATCAGGATGCCACGCTCTAGCCAACTGAGGTGTTGCATGGCGGTGCGGAGCTGTTGCCACTGTTCTTCTTGTTGTTGGTCCATAGGTTCATCGCTCTTATCGAAGGTGTGCTGGAGCGGTAAGGCCGTGATACGCCGCTGTCGTTGGCGCAGAGCATGGATGGCTACGTTGAGCGCTACGCGGTACATCCAGGTGCTAATTTGTGCTCTTGCATCGAAACTGGGAAACGATTTCCATAACTGATACACCATCTCCTGAATCAAATCCTCCCGATCTTCCCGCGTAGCGGTGTAGAGCGATGCGACCTTGTACAGCAAGGCTTGGTGCATTTGGACCAACTGGATGAATTGTTCTTCTGGTGTCACCGTAAGGGGAACGTTTGGTACGTTAGTTGTTGTTAGGTCAAGAAAATCACAGTTTGGCGTAAATTTTTTGAAGATTATAGCAAATTAGTGCTTGGATACACACCGGAGACACGGGTAAATAAGTCTTACTCTTCGATTAAGGTAACGATAGCGCAAAGGGAAACGCGTTGAGCAGATACACTCGTCGGGGAATCGTGCGAACGAGTCACTCTTTGAAGAAGTGCTCTTTTGTGATAAGGTGAACACTTCGAGGACACTCTTGGGTGGCTGCGGACGGTCAATGTACGATGTGAAGCAGTGTCCCGTCTTACGGGGCAGCTACGCTCTGCAAGGCGTGGCCGAGCAGCACCGAAGTTAATAGCGAGCTGCGAAACGCCCGCCTACTGTGCCACTGGCCGGTAGGTAGCGACCGCGCCCTCCGCGCGGATGGCCCAAAAAAATAAACATTCATAAAGCAGTAAAGCCACATGTTTTTATCTTTGCCGCTTCAAACTCAGACCTCCAACGATGGCACAGCAAAACGACAAGTTTAAGGCGCTAGTGGCGCACTGCAAAGAATACGGTTTCATTTACCAGTCTAGTGAGATTTACGACGGCCTGAGTGCGGTCTACGATTACGGTCCCTACGGTTCGCTGTTGAAGAATAACATTAAGGAATATTGGTGGAAGGCCATGGTGCAGATGCACGATAACATCGTGGGGATCGACGCCGCGATTTTTATGCACCCCAAGACTTGGAAAGCCTCCGGCCACGTGGATGCCTTCAACGATCCGCTGATTGACAATAAAGACAGCAAGAAACGCTACCGCGCCGACGTGTTGATCGAGGACTACATGGCCAAGATCGAAGGTAAGATCAACAAAGAAATCACTAAGGCCAAGAAGCGCTTCGGTGAGGCCTTTGACGAGGCACAGTTTCGGGAAACGAACCCCAACGTACTCCGCTACGCTGCGCAGCACAGCGAAGTCGCTAAGCGGTTGGCTAAGGCCATGACCGAGGGGGATATGGCTGAGCTGAAAACCATCATTGAAGACCTAGGTATTGCCGATCCGGATACGGGCTCGAAGAACTGGACGGACGTGCGCCAATTCAACCTGATGTTTTCTACCCAGCTGGGTAATATCGCGGGCGAAGAGGGCAAGCTGTACCTCCGCCCGGAGACGGCCCAAGGTATTTTCGTGAATTTCCTGAATGTACAAAAGACCACCCGCAAGAAGTTACCCTTCGGTATTGCGCAGATTGGTAAAGCCTTCCGCAACGAGATCGTGGCGCGGCAGTTCATCTTCCGCATGCGGGAGTTTGAACAGATGGAAATGCAATTTTTCATCCAGCCCGGCACGCAACAAAAGTGGTACGACTACTGGAAGGAAGCACGCCTCAACTGGCACAAAGCCCTGGGTACGCCCGCCGAAAAACTGCGCTTTCACGACCACGATAACCTGGCCCACTACGCGGACGCCGCCGTGGATATTGAGTTTGAGTTTCCCTTCGGGTTCAAAGAATTGGAGGGCATACACTCCCGTACCGACTTTGATTTGAGCCAGCACCAGGAACTATCGGGTCGCAAGTTGCAGTACCGTGATCCCTACGAAAACACCAATTACGTACCTTACGTTTTGGAAACTTCCATCGGTTGTGACCGAATGTTCCTGGCGACCATGACCAACGCCCTAGTCAACGAAGCGGTACCCGGTACGGACGAACCGGACAACCCCAAGAATCGCCGTGACGTGCTCAAATTCCACCCGGCACTGGCCCCTATCAAGGCCGCCATTCTGCCGCTAAAGAAAACCAACGAGGGCATTGTCACTAAGGCTAAGGCACTGTTCGACAAGCTGAAAATGAGCTGCCACTGCCAGTACGATGATACGGGGGCCATCGGTAAGCTCTACCGCCGCCAGGACGCCATCGGTACGCCCTTCTGCATCACGGTCGATTTTGATACGCTGGAGGACGATACTGTCACCATCCGCGACCGCGATACCCTGGAGCAAATACGCATCCACGTGGATAAGGTGCCCGCCTACGTACGCGAACGGACGGATATGGCCTTGTTGTTTGAATAGACTTGTTCTGCTGGTCCTGAATGAGCGAGAGTGAAGCAAACCTGCCTGACTGCGTCGGCAGGCAGGTTTTATTCTGAAAAAGGCAAAAAACGTAGGCATAGCCTTAGCTACGGCGAGGCTTTTTAACGCAATTCAGGATGAAGTTTTGCCACTTGCAGCTATTTGAGGGCTTGCAGAACAAGTCTAATAAACGATCATCACGGATGAAGTAAGTTCCGGTAGAAAATCGAAAGCATTAAGTTGCGTCAGTAACTTGATGCTTTGCTTTTTCACAAGCGTACCAACTCACCACTCACCACTCACCGCTGACCCTCGACTTACCAGCATATAGTTCCCCCCCACGTCTAATTTTAGCGCTTCGGGAAAAACGCGTTGAAATACTTCCGTGAAAAATGCGTCACTGCCCGCGCGGTCGGCGGCGGTATGGGCTAAGCGATTGAACAGCAATACGCCGTTTGTGGTCAGTAACTCCTGCGCATTTCGTAAAAAATCTACCGTTTCAAAAACGGCGGGCACCGTGTCGTCGTCGAAGAGGTCGACGCAGAGGAGATCGTAGCTGTTGGGGGTCAATTGCTGCACGGCGATGGCCGCGTTCGCTACGATTAGCTCCAGTGGGCAGTCTAAGTCTTCCAGGATGTATTGGTACGCTAAGTCTACTACCTCTTCGTCAATTTCGACGGCGGTATAGTGGCACTTGCGCTCGTGTGTTTCGGTGAGCAATTGGGTGATACTGCCTAGGCCGAGACCCAGAATTAGGACGTTTTGTGGTGGGAAATCTACCCAATTCCACTGCTCGAAGGTACGGGCGAAGTTAGTGTACAAATCCTCATACGAGTACACGGCGTTGGCCGTACTCAACATCAAACGCCCCCGCTGGATGCTGACGTGCAGGTGTGGGTTGTAATCACTCGTGCGGCTTTCTACGTGCAGCTCCATTAGGTAACTGGCCCAGCGTTTCCAGCGCTGGATATGCTTGTTCCTATTCATTCGTAAAATATACTACAGGCTGCGATCATGGGGTGGTCTAAAACGCCTCTCATCCCCTAAGTTGAGTCCTAACAAAGCACTACTCCAACAAATCTGGACGTCTTGCTTGCGTGCGTTCCAGCGCCTTCGCTTCGCGCCACTCTTCAATTTTTCCCGCGTGGCCAGAGAGCAAAACGTCCGGTACTTTACTCCCCCGAAAATCCGCCGGACGCGTGTAGACGGGCGGTGCCAGCAGGTCGTCCTGAAAAGAGTCGAGTAGCGCCGATTGTTCATCGCCGAGCACGCCGGGTAGTAAGCGCCCCAACGAATCTACTACGACCGCCGCGGCCAGTTCGCCGCCACTCAGTACGTAGTCGCCAATACTGATTTCACGCGTGACGTACTGCTCGCGGATGCGCTCGTCAATCCCCTTGTAGTGACCGCAGATGAGGATAAGATGCTCGTGTAAAGACAACTGATTCGCCAAATGCTGGTTGTAACGCTGCCCGTCGGGTGTGAGGAAGATGACCTCCTGATAGCTGCGGACAGTCAGGAGGTCATCTATGCAATTGGCCAGCGGTTCGCACATCATCACCATACCCGCACCGCCACCGAATTGGTAGTCGTCGATTTGCTTATGCTTACCCAGGCCGTAATCGCGCAGATTGTGGACCTGTACTTCTAGTAGTCCTTTTTGCTGCGCCCGCTTCATAATGGAGTGCTCAAAAGGGCTACCTAAGAGTTCGGGTAGTACGGAGATGATGTCGATTCGCATGGGGCTAAGATACGGAATAGCCTTATTACTCCAACTTCCGCTCCAAAGTGGCCACTTCCGCTACATTGAAGATACCTAAAATGCGTTCCCCCGTCGTAGTATTGACAATGTTACTGGGACTGTTAGCCAGTGGCACGGCAAACAAGCCCTCGTTAAGGATCTGTTCGGTGGCAATGCTTAGGAACTGAAAGGCTTCCTGGCTAATCGAATGCACTTCTACCCGCACTCGGTCGCCGAGTTGGTAGGGGATGAATGCTCCATCATCGTCGAAGGGGTTGGCCCCCCGGCGTAGTGGTGGAATGAAGTAGGTACCGTCCACATCGGCCCCCGCGTCGAAAGTCGCATCGAAAGCAATGGTCAGTTCACTAGCCCGGTTCAGTAGCGTATCGTTCTTGTACGTCTTCATCCAGTAGGTGTCGCCACGGCCCGGGAGGTCAAAGGCGTAGGCTTCGGCGGCGAAGCCTTCTTCAAACAGGATGGTTTCCTCCTCGAAGACAAAACCAATGGAGTCCAGGCGAGTAGTACGGCGCAGCAGTGCTTGCCCGGTGTAGATGACGTCGTCTAGCTCAATACTAAGCGCAAAATTGTCGCCTACGCTACCGAGGGTTTCGTCCGCAGCGGGTTGCCATACGTAGCGTCCGTCGCTGGTGTGGACAAAGTCGTAACAAGTGGCTCCATCGTTCTTGCAGACCTGAATAGTGGCCGTAGTAATAGTGTTGGGTTGGCCGCCAGCAAAGTAGTCGACCGTTTCGCTGAGGATGATGGTTTGTGGCGTATTCGTGTTTTCCAACCACGCATCTACGACGAGTTGCGGTTCTTCAAAATCGCTGGGTACCTCAATGGGGTCTTCGCAAGAAAAGAGTATGGCGCCGAGCAACAATAGCGTGGCAGTGGTAGTAATTATAGTGGTAAAGCGCATGGCTTATTTGAATTTAAAGTTGTAAGAAATAGATGGAATCACACTACCGACCACGGAGAAGCGAATGGCCTCCGCATCGGTGAGCGACCCGGGAATAGGCCGCTTATCCTCTTGGCTGCCGTAGATGGAGAAAGCGTTGCGGCGGTTGTACAAATTGTACACGCCAAATACCCATTCGCCCTGCCAGCGCTTATCGGCTTTTTCGGCCTTAGGGCCGAGCGTGAAGCTCACATCCAGTCGGTGATAATCGGGAATGCGGTAATTGTTGCGTCCGTTACCGTCTACGTTGGGAATGTACAGCCCCTGTTGATAGTAGCCACTGGAAGGCAGCGTGGTCGGCGTACCGGTATTGTACACAAAACTGGCACTGAGCGTCATGCGCTCGTTGAATTCGTAAAAGCCCGTGACGTTGAAATTATGCGTTTGGTCAAAACGACTGGGGTACCACTCGTCGTTGTTGATGCCCTCGACCAAGCGCTCCGAGCGACTCAGAGTATAATTGACCCAACCCGTAAAACGCCCCTTAGTCCGCTTCATCATCAGTTCCAAACCGTAGGCGCGGCCTTCACCCGGCAGAATTTGCCCCTCAACCAGCTCGTTGAGGATCAAATCAGCTCCGTCAATGTAATCGATCAGGTTATCGAATACCTTGTAATAGGTCTCGGCGCTGAATTCGTAGGTGTTATTCTGGAAGTTGCGGAAGTAGCCCAAGGCAACTTGGTCCGCCCGCTGGGGGTCGATATTATTGGTACTGGGCGTCCAAATGTCCAACGGAACGGAGGCCGTAGTGTTACTCAGCAAGTGGATGTACTGAAACATGCGGTTGTAGCTGGCTTTCAACGATGTATTAGGGTTCAGTTGGTACTGAACGGCCAAGCGGGGTTCTAAATTGATCCAGTCTTCGACGGTTTCGCCCTTTTCAATGAAGGTGACGTCCGTTAGGGGGCGTTCACTGCCGAGGGGCGCCTCACCGTAGTTGTACACATTACGTCCGCCCAGGTACAGGAAGTTGCTCATGCGCAAGCCGTAGTTGAGTTTGAGGCGGTCGAAGAGCGTTACTTCGTTCTCAATAAAAGCGGCGTTTTCCAGCGCAAACTGAGACGCTAAACTGAAGTCGATGCGTTCCCCTACGTTGACGGCCACGGCGTTGGCCGGCTGAAACTCGTAGTAGATGGCTTGCGCCCCGAAGCGAACGACATTATCGGGATTGATGAAAAACGAGAACTCCGGCTTCGCACTGTAGTTGATGATTTTGGCATCCCAGTCGAAGGTGTCTTCTGCATCGTCACCGAAAGCAATCTGGTAGTCGTAATTACTATAATACAAGGTCAGGTTACTGAACAAGCGGTCGCTGAAGAGGTGATTCCAGCGGACGGTACCC
>JBCDIR010000056.1:0-9179 GCA_038748735.1 Bacteroidota bacterium
CCGGCGGACCTGCCCCCACCCGCCACGCCAAAGTACTGGGAAATTGATCGCCCGCCCACCGAGCTGGGTGGCCAGCGCGGACGCCTACAATTGCTGGGGCGTCACCAACTGGACCTGCCCACTGACCTACTACTACTAAGCCGGGACGAAGAACTCCTCTACGTATTATCGCCCAAGAGTCGGATGATCGTCTTACCCGCAGGAGAATACCAGCTCAGTGGCCTATTCGCTACCGACAGTTGTTGGCAAATGACCGTACGCGTTGACGCGCGGGGCTTGGCCGCCTACGTACTGAACGACTCGCTGCGACTACCACTACCCACGAACTGGCAAACCGAACTGGAACCCCGCCGGCGCTGGACCCGCCCGAGTGGCCACCTGACTACTGCCCGAATCGTCCCTCAACAACAATTTACTAGCAATGGCAGTACGCTTACGGGGCAGATTACCGATAGCGAAGGGGAACCACTCATCGGCGCTGCGGTTTTAATCAAAGGTACGACGGTTGGCACCGTGACGGATTTGAACGGATTTTACAAACTGCGCGTACCGAATGGTTCCGTGGACCTCGTCATCAGCTACACAGGTTTTGAGACGCGGGAAGTTATCGGAGTCTCCCGCAACGAGTTAAATGCAGTGATGGAAGAAGGTGTGCATTTAGAGGAGGTAGTAGTTACAGGCTCCATTATACAGCGTAGGCGGAAGGCCATTGGCTTAGCCGTGCAAAGCACCAAGCCTACTCTTTCTGGTCAATTAATGGGGGTACAAACCCAAGGCCAACTCGTTCCAGTCACGGAAATTAATCCAGAGGAACAATCACTCGCTCCAATCGACGGTGGATTAGCCAACAATGATACCGATTCAAGTACCGACA
This sequence comes from Bacteroidota bacterium, assembly GCA_038748735.1. GTDB lineage: Bacteria > Bacteroidota > Bacteroidia > Chitinophagales > Saprospiraceae > Lewinella. The sequence continues at coordinate 875 of JBCDIR010000056.1, forward strand.
CCCGCCTACGCAGCAACTTTTCCGACTACGCCTACTGGCAACCCTACCTCCTCACCGACCGCGAGGGCGTAGCCACTTTCTCCGCACAATTCCCCGACGATATCACCAACTGGCGGCACTTTGCCATCGGTTTGGATGAGCGTGGGCGTATGGGCGTGGGCGGAGGGTATACCCAGTCGTATTTGCCAGTGCAGGCGCAGTTGTATACGCCACGCTTCCTGCTGACGGGCGACCAAGGCAGTGTCATTGGCCTATTGAACAACCGGACCCCGGATAGCGTGCGCGTACGCAGTTGGTTGACCTTACCCGACGGCCAACAACGGCAACGCCAGACCGTGCTGACTAGCGCGCAGCGCGATTATTTTGACCTCCCCAAAGTATCGCCAGACGCTGACAGTATCCGCTTGACCTACCAACTGCTAAGTCAGGACTTCCGCGACGGCGAGCAACGCGCTATCCCCGTTTTCCGCCGAGGAATGGAGCGTAAGACGGGCGGTTTCCTCGCGCTACGGGACGACCAACTCACCAACATTTCAGTAGACCCACAACGTGGCCCGGTACAACTACAAATTGGCGGCAACGCCCTTCCGCAACTCCTGACGGCCATCGGCGAATTGCGTGATTATGAGCACTATTGCAACGAGCAAACCGCGAGTCGCCTCCTAGCCCTATTGGCCGCTGAGCAGCTTCCTGAGCAGTACCGCGAACAAACGACCTACGCACCAACGATTCGTCGCTTGATCCAGCGTTTGCGCAAACACCAACGTACGGACGGCAGTTGGGGCTGGTGGAAAGCGAGCCCCAAAGGTAGCATTTGGATTACTTGTCACGTTATCAAAGCCTTGGAAGAAGCGGCGGCGATGGGCTACACCATCCCCGATTTATCTACGGCCATCAGTTACCTTTTGACGGAATTAGAACAGAGCGAAAAGCAGCCACAACTCGACCTGCTCCACTTCTTTGCCGAGCGCGATCAGCCGCTGGATTATGCGTTTTACTTACAGCGGTTTGACGATTTGGAACGGAACCTCTCCTCCGAATTGACCTATCGTCGCATTCAGCAATTGGCGGACTTGCCTTACCATTTAGACAGCCTATTAGCTTGGCGCAAAACGACGTTAACAGGAGCCCACTTTTGGGGGCAAAAACAGCACTGGTACTCGCCCGTTTTGTATCAACCGACGCGGTCAACTTTGTTGGCGTACCAACTCTTACGAGAGGCCGATGTGAAAGTTGACTTGGCGGCTATTCAGCAGTTTTTCCTCGAACCCATCGCGGACGATCAGCGTAGCAGGACCCTTTCGCTGGGGCGCAATACGTACGAAAAAAGCCTGCTCATTCAAACCCTCTTGGCAGACGTTTTACAGGAAAACACCCCATTACAAGTACAGTACACCCTGGGCAAGCAGGCAACGACCGTACGGGATTTTCCGACCCAAACTACCCTTTCTACCGACGAAGTATCCTTCAAAAAAATGGGCGACGGTCCGGCTTTCGTCTCTTACTACCAAAGCTACTGGGACGAAGACCCCAAGGCCAGTAATGCTGGTTTCGCATTGCGGCAAGCCTTCCTGCAAGGGGGACGAGCAGTGCAGCAATTACAAACCGACGAACCGACCCACCTAAAAACGACCGTGAAACTGGCCGGAGCTGGCGAATACGTCCTCGTAGAAATACCCGTCCCGGCGGGTTGTAGTTATGGCGATAAGGTGTTCAAGGAACATCCCGGCGAAGTTCACCGCGAATACCTCCGCGACCGGGTGGCCATTTATTGCACGTATTTACCGGCGGGCGAGCATACGTTCACGGTGCCTTTAGTGCCGCGCTATCCGGGACGGTATTACCTCAATCCGGCCCATGCGGAGTTGATGTATCGGCCGGGGATCAATGGGTATACGGCGGGGCGCTACGTTACGATTCGGAACTCAGACAAATAGCTATCCAGCTACAGCACGTAATTTATTATACCGCTCTAACAGCTGTTCTCACTTGGTTTACCCAGAGGGCGCAGAGGGGTTCACAGAGTTACTCAAAGATTTGCTAATTATTGAGTCTAAACCTTACAAGATCAGGCTGATTATGTCGATTTAGTTACTGGCAAATATACGTAACTTACCAGGGCTAAAAACCATCCTCTTCATGCACCCACTCCTCCTCGGCATCCAGGCGGGTATTTTCTTGGCGATCCTCGTTGGTCCCCTACTCGTAGCGCTCATTCAGGCGAGCCTAGAGCAAGGTACCCGGGCGGGACTGGCCGTGGGGCTGGGCATTTGGTTTAGTGACTTAGTCTGTATTCTGGCCGTTTATTTTGGGGTACAGCAAGTGCAGCAGTTGACCGAATGGGACGGCTTTTACCAGAGCGTCGGGGGTGTTGGTGCCGGAATTTTATTGGTAACGGGCATCGCTACGCTACTGACGCCACCGCCGGATTTAGACCAAAAAGACCATTTGCTGAAGCATACGAAGGGCAGCTGGGCGCTCTTTACCAAGGGTTTCCTCATCAATACCGTGAACCCGTTTACTATCGTCTTTTGGGTGACGGTGATGATGACCATCGTCGTGGAAAAAGGCTACTCGGCTAGTGCCGCAACGCTATTTTTCGGTGGTATTCTGGGGACCATCGTCACAACGGATTCCCTGAAGATTGTGTTGGCGAAAAAGATTCGCCACCGGCTCACAGCACGGCATTTATGGTGGGTGCGGCGCGTGGCGGGGGCGACTTTAGTGATTTTTGGGGTGGTGTTGCTGTTACGGGTGTTATGGTAGACTCGGTGGTGCATGCCCCGTCCAGGACGTCGTAAGCTTGTATTGCCGCGGGGTGCAATGGACAAGTGATGCGCAACAGCCCCGCCAGCGGCGGGGGACCGTAGGACCGAGCGAATAGCGAGCTGTGTAGCGTAACGACCCGACCCCGGCTAATCCGGGGGTAGGGATGGCCCCGAAATAAAAGTGCCCGTACCACCACCGCAGTACGAGCACTTTTTCTAAGTAGCTTTTTTCTAGTCAATGTAAAGCGTCTGGTACTCAATAATCGGATCATTGGGTCCGAGACTATTGACCTGTTGAAGACGCTGTACCGTGGTATTGTAGCGCTTGGCAATACCGAAGAGGCTCTCGCCGGAACTAACGACGTGTACGCGGCGCTGGCTGCTACTGCCCCGGTAATAGCTATCCGGTTGGCGTACCACTTCGTTATAGTCGATGGGGGCATTGGGCGTTGGGTACGGGCTGACCGAACTCGGCGTAGGTACCGGGCGGTAGTCGTAGGCTTGGGGCATGGGTTCGCCGTTGCGCAGATTGTAAGAAGTCGTGGCGGGAGCAGTATTGTAAGTGCGCGTGTTGTACGAACCCGTACCGTAGGAGGTAGGTGCGGACGCAGCGCCCCGGCTCGTGGTCGTCACGGGCGGAATGGGTTCACCAAAATCGGTGCTATTGCCGATGGCGCGCGAACCGTTGCTTTCCAGGTTACTCATGCTCGTACGGGGGGCAGCCGTAGTACGAGGCATAGTAGAAACGGTAGCGGGACTAGCGTTGGAACGAGCAGCACGCGGAACGGTTGGACTACCAAAATTGGCACTTGACGTATTGCGTACACTCGTACCCGTAGCAGCAGGAGCAATCACGGGGGCATTCGGCACCACTGGCGTCCGGGCCGTCAGGTTATTGGGTGCGATACGACCACCGGTGCTACCGTAGCTAGTAGGCGCAGCCGCAGGAGCGCTAGTGACGGGAGCAGCCACCGTAGCGGGGGCCGCAGTGGCGGGACAGTTGCAATCCGAAGTTTTGAGACGCTGACCAACCCGTACGTAGTCGTTGGGACCTAGGTCGTTCATTTCACGGAAGCGCTTGCTGGTGTAACCATACTGGAGCGCTACGCTAGCGACCGTTTCCCCTGCTTGCACCACGTGGGTACCTTCGGCAGGCGTATTTTCAGTCATAATCCGATTACTCGGTTGGTTGTACGGTACGGGTTCAGATACCCGCGTGGCCGCGTTGGGAACCGTGGGACTGGCAGTCCTAGTAGTGGTACCGCGCACGGCAAAGGTATTGGCAGGTGCGGCGGTAGCCTGAGCCGTAGCGGCGGCGGGAGCGGCCACTTGTAAGACCTGACCCCGGCGGATGGTGTTGGAGCTCATGTTGTTCCAAGACTTAATATCCGCAACGCTGACGCTGTACTTGCGGCTAATACCGTAGAGGGTCTCACCGCGTTCTACGGTATGCGTGGGCGGGTTAGCGGCGGCAGTTGGTTCGCCCGCAGGCACGGCAGCAGCGGCTGGCGAACGATTCACCATAGCCGTAGCGGGTGCCGGGTTACCACCGGGGACGATGGCGCCGGAGGGCAAACTACCGGTCTGGGTTGGCACGTTCAAGCGTCCTCCCGCAGTGTTGAAGGAAGTAGGCGTAGTAGCGGTCGCGGTACGGGCCGAAGTGAGCAATGCCCCCCGCGAGCCGGGTTCCGTTCCACAAGCCTCTTGTAAATAGCGGTCCATGGAGCGACCATTGATGCGCTGCAAAGCCATGCTATTTTGAAGCGCCGCAGCGGCATTCGCCCCGCTGCGTTCGCCCGTGATTCCAATTTCGGGGGTCAGGACTAAGTCCGTGACCGGATAAGCAGAACGAGGCGCTAGCTGGCGGAACAAGTATGCTCCGGTACAACTGTTGTCCAAACGCCCCTCAAAATACAGCTTCGCGCCCGGCATGTTAACCGAAATATCTTCGCCGATGGTACCGTATTCGGTATCCAAACGGAAGTGATATTTAGGCGATTCGTAACTGATGACACTCCCCTGCTTGCGGTAGAGGGCCGCCGTTTTGATGGGCGAAATGATATACTTACGATTATTCTTAGCGTAGACCATGTACACCTGATCGATATTGGTGTTAATCCGGCGCATCAGGCCTTGGTCAAAGCCACCACTGGCACAACTGAGAAATTGCTCGGGCAGGTAATTCTGTTCTTGTCCACTCTCCTCCCCTACTTCGAGGATGATTTTTTCTCCGCTGCGGATATTGACGTGGTAGACCATGTAGTCCGCACGCCCCTCGGGACGGTCGTGGTCAAATTCTAGCCGGTCCATACAGGCCGCATCGTAGAGAATGTAGATTTGCGCCGCCGAAAGAGACGCGCCAAAAGCCAATAAAAGGCCAAAAAGTAGTGGGATTCTTTTGCGTATCATGAAAAATGATTTTACTTGCAGGGGTAAGGTAAAGGTATTTTACCTTATTAGCATTGCTAATTTACAACATTCTATTTCGTATTCTGTCAACTCAACGCTTTTATTAACGGAAAAGTATCGCAGAATAGTTAATATGTCACTTTTTATTATCACAGGTTGTCAACGTGAACCAGGTAAATGATTTCACCTTAGGTTGCTGGTGTAGTTTATAGTCATCACGATGTTACATCAGGCACTAATACCACGCGGCGTGGCAGTCGCTAGCCACAAAGCGAAATCGTTGGTCCTAAATCGATAACGTGACACCCACTACTAAGTTGCTTAATTCAGCGTTAAAACAGTGGAATTACAACTCCCCTTACTGGCTTTACAGCCCAAAATCCGCGTAGAACAACGCGACGGCAAGCGCTACCTTTGGGGTCTCGTACGTCGTAAGTGGTTGGTATTGCAACCGGAAGAACTGGTCCGCCAGCTGCTTTTACATCACTTCATTGACGATTTGGGTATCAATAAAAACCGCTTGGCCGTAGAGCGCGGCCTCAGCGTCAACGGCCTACAAAAGCGCTGTGACCTCCTCGTCTTCGATCCCGACATGAACCCCTGGCTACTCGTAGAGTGCAAAGCCCCCGCTGTCTCCCTCACTGAAGCAACTTTCCGGCAAATTGCCACTTACAACTTGCCACTACAAGTCCCTCACCTGTTGGTGTGCAATGGTCCCCAAGCCTACTGTTGTTCGGTAGATTGGGAGGTGAAGGATTTTGCTTTTTTGGAGAGGATTCCGGCGTATCCGGGATAGGTGACACTTTTGCTCTGGGAATCAACTTCGTCATACTCGGTTGCTCTTGGGTGGGGGGTACGCTGACGCGTGGGAGTGCGGCTGGCGCCGGTTGGGGGTGCTCTTCCGTACCTTCGGTCGAACGAGTACCACTAATACCCACTCACATCATCATCCGGATTGCGCTTATCCCCCACCGCGTGCAGTTGGCCGTCCGCCGTGCGGACAATGGCTTTGATGACGGCCATGCGCTTCACGTCGCGGAACTGGTGACCCATACCGGCCAATTCCGCGCGAATGCTATCGGTCATGACGTTCGGCTCGGCCCAGATCATATCGGGTAGCCACTGGTGGTGGAAACGCGGAGCCCAAACGGCACTGTCGAGCGGCATCCCAAATTCGGCCACGTTGACAAACACCTGAAAAACGGCCGTGATGATCGTCGAACCACCGGGTGCGCCTAATACCATATACAGTTGTCCGTCCTTCTCGATGATGGTTGGCGTCATAGAACTGAGCATGCGCTTACCGGGGGCAATGGCGTTAGCTTCTTTGCCCACCAAACCAAACTGATTCGGTGTGCCCGGTTTGATACTGAAATCGTCCATCTCATTATTGAGGAAAAAGCCCGCACCGTCGACCATAACTTTGTTGCCGAAGTTGGAATTGAGCGTAGTGGTCAGCGAAACGGCATTACCCGCCGCATCCACAATGGAAGTATGGGTGGTCTCGAAGCTCTCCTTTTGCATATTATAATCACCAGCTCCTACCGCGGTGGAAACCGACGCGCTGTCGGGACGAAAAGTTTCCATTCGTTGCAACAAATAAGGCTCGGCAATGAGCGAATCTACCGGAACCGGATAGTAATCCATATCACCCAAATACTCCGCTCGGTCGGCGTAGGCGCGGCGTTCGGCCTCGGCCATGAGGTGGATAGCGGCGGTGCTATGGTAGCCGTATTCCGCCAAGGGGTAATTTTCTACCATCCCCAACATTTGCGCCAGGGCGATACCTCCACTAGAGGACGGCGGCATAGAAATGAGGCGATAATCGTGGTAGTCAAAAGTGATGGGCTGCCGCCAAACAGGTTCGTACGCAGCAAGATCAGCAGCGGTGATGAGACCGCCGTTGGCTTCCATTTCGGCTACGAATAGCTCGGCAGTTTTACCTGCGTAAAACCCTGCGCTCTTCTTTTCTCGGATACGGCGCAAGGTAGCCGCCAGGTCCTGTTGCGCGATGCGGTCCGCCGTTTGCCAACCCGTGGTGTCGGTACGTACAAAGGGGCAAATTTCGTCGTTGAATTCCTTGAAGTCTTCCTGAAAACGATTCAGGCGTGACGCCTCCGTTTCGGATAGCAGGAAGCCGTTCTTGGCCAAGTCGATGGCGGGCTGTACCAAGTCTTTCCAGGGCAGAGCGCCGTATTTTTCGTGCGCTGCTACTAAGCCCGCTACCGTTCCCGGTACGCCACAGGCTAGGTGCCCCCGCGTACTCAGCCCATCGACGGGGTCCTTGTTCTCGTCTAGGTACATATCGCGGCTAGCGGCGGCGGGCGCTTTTTCGCGGTAGTCAAGCGCATCAGTAGTGCCGTCCGCTGCGCGGTAAACTAAGAAACCGCCACCGCCGATATTACCCGCCCGAGGGTACACCACGGCCAGCGCCAACTGTACCGCCACGGCCGCATCCACAGCGTTACCGCCCCGTTCTAAAATTTGCTTGCCCACATCCGAGGCTAAGGGATGAGCCGAAGCGACGGCAGCTTCGGGAAAATAGGCGCTTTGTTCCGCGCTGTAATCCAGCTGCGCGGGGGCCTTTTCGCAGGCACTAGATAAAGCAACAAATACTAGTATCACACTCGTGGCTACTAAGTTTGGCACGAATCTTGTTTTAAGATAAATGAATGTCATATCATATGAAGTTTGAAAACGGAGTGGCAAGGTAGTGCTTCCCCTTTAGAAGAACAGTACGCTAGTCACTAAATATACAGGACAATGGGTAGGGTTATGACGGTGGGGACCAAAATAACACTTAGTACCCGTTGTCCTTTTTTGTTAGTTGGAAGACGTTTCAATCATTCTTGTCCGTGGCTCTATTATCCCTCTTTCTCTTTAAGCCGCTACCTAATTTTCTCCCTAGCAAGTAGCAAGGTCATACCCTATTGCTTAAATAGGAAATGAGCACGATACTATATTTAACATTCTATTAATCAGTAGCTTACTAAGATAAAACCTCAGAAAAACCGTAGCTAAAGCGGCATCTACAACAAGTACCAAAGACTAGAAACGTCATTAATTTATTAGCTGTTCGTTCCCAGTCGTGTAGATTCTGATATTTTATTCCATTAGACAATAGAAAA
>JBCDIR010000057.1:0-9157 GCA_038748735.1 Bacteroidota bacterium
CTAAGGAAAGCGTAGATCGGATGATTAGGGAAGTTTTGGAACGCTTGCGCTGAGGCTTTACGTCCGATGTGGTCCCAAACCATCTGACACAAAGATGGGTTTTAGGTGTTCAAAAACAGGGGGCTATCTCGTTCAGTTCTTGGACATCCGTACCACTTACAGCTTAATGAGTAGCTGCCTACTGGCCCATTCCTCCCCGTAAACGCGCACTTCGTAGCTTCCGGCGGGCCAGTGACCTACGTCAATAGCAATTCCTTCCCAGCTGCGTTTTTCGAGCAATTGCCCCTGTACGTTACGCACCTCCAGCCAAATCCTGGACCCGTTCTGGAGCGAGGGGTCAAGCGCTAGTGTCAGGTTGGAAGTGGTGGGGTTAGGAAAGAGGCGTACCCGTTCGCGGCCAACGATTTCGCGCGTAGGGGTCAAGATGCAGTCGTATTCAAATACCCCGTTGAGGGTGATCCCAATACAATTATTAGCTAGGTCGAAAACGGTAAAAAAGAAGACTTCTAGCTCCTGCGCGCTACCGGGTGCCGTGCTAAAATGATACAAGCTATCGTGTACTAGCGTTTCTTGCTGATCCGAAAAGGGCGTAAGCGCTGCCTGGGACTCCTCATCCGTATTGATGCCCGAAATACGTATCCACAGCTCGAAGAAATCGTCACTTTGATCGCCCGGTGTAGCATTATTGTTACAACTGATAAGGAGCGAGTCGATGGAAATGACACATTCTTCCGAACAAGTGCCCGGATTGACCAATACTTCGCTGATGGTGCAATTGGCAGTGGTAGCATCCTCTAGGATGATCGTATAAAATTGCTCCTCTTCCGCGCTCGCAATGGGACTGGTTGCAAAAGTGGTAAGGGTGAGGGTAGACCCAGTGTTGGGGGTAAAGCTGAGCAGTTGGTTCGCTTCTTCCAGCTGGTATTCGGCGGCCAAGTTGTTGCCCTGCACTTCTAGGTTAAAGGTTAGAAAATCATCGCTAGGGTCGGTAGCAGTACCCGCGTCGTTGCACTGAACATTGGTCAAATCAATGCCACTAAATCCGCAGCCGTCGGAGCAAGGTCCCACGTCGAGCAGTTGGGCTAAATAAATACAACCCGTATCATCGGCATCCCGCAAAATCATTTGAAAAAAGCCCTCTGCATTGGGGTCGATACCCTGCGTATTCAGTTCGTGCAGCTCGGAATAAGCCAGCGGACCCAACTCCGTACCGTCGGCAAAGGTGAGGAAGTAACCCTGCTCACTACCGTTGGCGTTTTGGGCCACCAAATTGAAATCCATATAATCGTCATTAGGATCGGAAGGCGTACCGTTGTCATTACAATCCGTACCGACGAAGAACACGCCGCCAATAGCGCATTGCTCCGAACACGACCCGGTGAAAGGTACCTGCGTGAAAGCATCACACTGAGGGTCATCACCATCGACCAGTTTCAGTTGCACAAAACCATCAATTGGATCAACGGGAGCCATCACAGTAATGTCGTTCACCATGGCGTACAGAAAAGGACCGATGGCAATATCGTCGTTGGGAAAAACAATGAAGAAACCTTCTTCGCTCCCGTTCGGGTTCTGAGCAATAATGGAAAACTCCAACAAATCGTCGGAAGGATCGCCAGGCGTATTATTGTCATTACAGCCAAAGGAAGGGAAAGAAACGTCCTCGATGAAGCAATCTTCCGAGCAGCTGCCCGGGTCCAGAACAGTGATCGTCGTCGTGCAGTTGGGCGCGTCAGCATCTTCTACCACTAGCGTGAAATCGCCTTGCCCAGCCGCCCAAATATTTTGCGTACTGATTAAATGTGCCTCTTCGTAATCAAACGGACCCAGTTCCACGCCGTTGGGGAAAGTCAGAAAATAACCATCGGGGCTGGTATTGGTGCCAAACACCTGAAAGAGAAATTCGATGTAGTCGTCACTGGGATCTGTACCGGAGCCATTGTCTACGCAGGTAGCATTGATAACCTGAGGAAACAACAGGCTGCATACTGGCGAACAGCTTTCTGGGACTTCTAGCACGAGCGTGGTATCACAACCTCCTGCGTTAGCCGTGAGTGTGAGGAGGAAATCTTGGCCGTTGGCCGTTCCCGGCTGCGTCGCTACGGAACAGGTCACGCATTCGGCGGGCACACTACTGGGAGTGAAAGTGATCCCCGGAGCAGAGAGTTCCACCGGGCCGACGATACCCAGGCCAGCTACGCGTGGCAAGAAGGTGATGTAGTCGTCCGTTGGGTCGGCGGGCGTCTCGTTGTCGTGACACTCGATGAGCCGAAGGTCCACTTCTGTGATGGCGCAGAGGGTATTATCGGCACACAAGCTAGGGTTGGCTTGGAGGCCGTAGCCCGCCGACCGGCGGCGCTGGTCCGGATCAATCAGTTCGATACTATGTTGGATGGCTATAATATCAATATAGTCTTCGTGATCGTCCCAAACGCCTTGACCAACGGCAAAAGTAGCCAAGCTCTGACTACTGCCCCACTGCACAAAGCTAATGGGGGTGCCGCTGGCTCCGTTCAGCAATAGTTGTCCACCAGCTGGATTGATATTATCATCGTAAGTGACAACGGTGATTTCTCCTGGTGTCATGATGAAATCACCACACTCGGTAGGTACGTTAGCGTCGAAGAATAAGCTCCCCTGGAAGCCATTAAAGAGTTGCCCGTTGAGCATATTAATGACGTCATTACCAATGTTCTTCAACTCCACTTGATTGGTAGCTGGATACACTTCATTGATGACAACCTGCGCACGGAGTACACTAAGCGATAGGAGGAAAAAGAATACGGTAAACCTCATGGATTTTTGTTTTCCACAAAGCTCTACCATAGTTCTTTCGCGCGGCTGTATTGAGGTTACGGATGCTAGTACTGAGGTTAAGTAGTGCTAGTTTTTAACAAAATCTTAGCAAAGATGGCTTAAACGCTGGGCTTACTCCGCTGTCTAAAGGACAATTTTCAACAAGTTCTACAAAAACAACCAAGATGAAATTCTTCTCTTTGCTACCAACGTTGGCCATTAGCCTACTCTTTTTACTACCACTACAATCTGCCGAGGCGCATAGGTCCATCACGGGTGACGGAATCAACGTACCGCCACCTCGCTGGGAAAAACTGGGGCAACGCCGCGTCAACTTTCGCCTGGATCGGGATGAAATCATCGTCACGGCGCGCGAAGGAACCTTTACGAGTTTGCGCCTCAAAGCGGAGCTGGCCCCCATCAATCTGCATCGGATTGTTATCCACTACGGCAATGGACAGACGGAGACCGTACAGGTCAACCGCACGCTGCGGGTGGGTGCCGTTACGCCTAATTTTGATTTGCCAGGCAATCGTCGGGTGATTCAAAAGGTGGTGTTTATCTACGATACGCGGAACCGCGCCGCGCGGCAGGGACGGCTGGAATTGTGGGGACGGCGAGGGTAGTTATGGTAGCGGAACTCGCTCGGCTAGCGCCTCGCTTTTAGTAGAGGGTAGAAGGACGCTGTTCTACTCTTTAATCCATACGGCTGCTTTCGGAATAGGATTCAACTGGTCTAGCTCGTCAGGGTCTGTGACCCGACACGAGCACGTCTGCAAGTCTCACGACTTGCCTAAATAAAAGGACCTACAACCCATCCACTTCCACACCCAATTCCCCGCGAAAAGCCATCACCACTTTAATGCCGTTCGGCGTCAAATAGGCATTGTGCAAATCAAGCGTTTCCAGTTCGCCATTGAGTAAGACACCGGGACCGAGCGAGTACCCTCCTAGTTGCTCCTGCATCTGCTCGCGGGCGTCGCGGAGGTTATAGTCGAGGAGGTAATCCATATTTTCTTGAAGCTTTTGCTTGATGGTACCTTTGGCGAGCCAAGCGGCGGACTTGACCAGGAAATTTTTGGTGTCAAGCGTGTATTCCAGGTTATCAATTTCGATGCGGTTGCGGCGTTCGTTGAAAGTGGGTTCGCCCGTCAGGAAGATACTACCATTGTAGCTGCCGCTGAGACGCAAGTCGACCACGAGCTTACGACCCTGACCGTACAGTTGGACGTCATCTACGACGACGTAGCGTTTGCCTTGCTCAAAACGTTCGCCGACGAGGTTTTCGCGGGTGAGGCGCTCGGCTTCGGCGTAGCTGAGGGTGGCGTCGAGGAATATCTCGAAGCCGCGTTCGGCATCGGGGTTAAGATTACGGTAGGTGAACGGCGGTAAGGGCTGGTAGGAACTGCTGGCGGGTTCGTTGCCGAAGCGTAATTCGGGCTGAGATTGTACCAGAATCGTCGCCTGCATCTGATCGTCGATGACTTGGATGGGGGTCATACCCAAATCTTTTGGGTTGACCAATAGCCACGTTTGGTACTCGGGGGAAACTTCGTAGGCTTTGAACATCAGGTTCCAGGCGCTGCCAACGTAGTCTTCCAGGCGAAAATTGGTGGCCACCGCCTCGTCGATATTGTCACTAATCATGGCCTCGCTGCGGCGCAAAATAGCGTTAGCAATGGCCGAAGCAGGAATGCTGACTCCACCAAAACGAATGCGTGGTTTTTCCTTCCATTCGTACTCTTGGAGCGCCGTTTGGGTGCTCAGTTGCCAGTTGCGGTCAATGTCAAAAGCCGTTTTCAAATCGAGGTTCAAACGCCCCGTAGCTTGCACCCTAGTAATCCCCAAATCATACTCAATCCACAGGGCTAGCGGCACCTGGTAATTGATGGCCATCCCCTCCACTGCCAGTTTAATGTCGCCATCTTTTTCGGCGGTGACCTTCATCTTATCCCCGTCCTCAAACGTGTCATCCTGGTAAAGGCTACCCGCAAACTGTTCATTGAGGGCACGCTCCAAATTAGGTAGATTAATATTGACTGGGATGCGAATGATCGAAGGTTGCGTGGTCAAGATAGGTTCTGTGTTATAGCTGGCCTGTGGTTGGATCGGTTGCGTGGTTTTACAACCTAAAAACAAGAATATTAATCCAACAAAAGCAAGCGTTGAAAGTTGGTGCATGACGTTGATTTTACACCTACGAAGGTAGTTATTTTCGTCAAAGTAGAGGGGGCGTGCAACCTCCAAAAATAGCTGCTGTCTATACTGTTATAACCATAAGAATTACCGATAAAAATCAACGAAGTCATCATGAGATACCTACTGTTAGCCTTGTCCTTTTGTATCAGTTGGAGCGCTTTTGGCCAGTGGAACTACAACAGCCATTCGTCCAGCAATCGTGCCTTTTTGGGCGTCAGTGACCGCGATATTTCCTACGCCAAGGCGGTCGATTTAGATTACGATAATAAATACGGTTCGCAGATCAAATACGTATATGAGGGCACCGCCGCCGCCGCCGCTGGCCTACAACCCTTCGATTACCTTTACGCCATCGACGATAAAGAAATGACCCGCAGTCGTGACTTATCCGACCTCCTTTCCAAATACCGCCCGGGTGACCGCGTAGACCTGCGCATCGTACGCCAAGGAACGGACATGACCCTGGCGGCTACGCTGGGCAGACCGAGCGATTCCAATAATAATCACCGGGGAGGATCGGCCTTTCTGGGCATTCGGGAACACAATAATAGTCGGGATAGCGAAATAGGGGTGAAAATAACCACGGTTCGCAACTCCTCCGCCATTGATCTGGGACTCGACGACGGGGATGTCATCACTTTTATCAACGATTATCCGATGTACGACTGGGGCGACATCAGTACCATGCTCAACAACATGGAAAAGGGAGACCCCATCGTGATCGATTACCTCCGCAACGACGCACCGCAGCGTGCCTCCGGTAACATCGGCGGGGAAGATGACTGTGACGACAACGAAAATACGCGGGGTTATTTAGGCGTCTACACGGGGCATATGGACCGGGATAAGGCCGACGAGTTGGGCTTCGATACACCCTACGGCAGTTACCTCAAGCGCATCATTCGCGGCTCGGGAGCCGAAGCGGCGGGCTTGGAACCGCTGGATTACGTCGTAGCCATTAACGAATATGAGCTAACAGATGACCGTTCCCTGACGGGTGCCCTTAAAAAGTACGGTCGCGGTGACGTGGTAACGGTCACTTACATCCGTAACGGACAGCGCCGCACCACTCAGGCTACCCTCACCGACGCCAATGAAGACTACGATACGCCCTGTGCGGAAGAACCCTTCTTTGGCGTGAGTACCATGCACAGCACCGCCGCCGACCGCCGCCGCATGGGGGTACGCGTCAACGTCGTAAACCGCTCCGCAGCGCAAGCCTCGGGCCTCCGCGATGGAGACTTTATCTACGCCATGGACGGCAAGCGCACCATCGACTGGGGTGACCTCAGCGCCGTTATCAACGGGACGAACGTGGGCGAACAGTTTGATTTGTCCATCGTACGTGACCGGGACGAAATGACCCTCCAGGCCACCATGGGTTCCGAGTGCGACGAACGCGGGGAGAGCCGCAACGAGAACAAGTGGTACGATTATAACTATGACGAATCTTTCACCGACAATCCGAGTCCCACAGCTCTTGACAACAATCCAGCGGTGGATATGGACCGCATTCAGGTAGAAATGGCCGATATGGACCCCACCGAAGCCGAAGACATGGCCCGCCGTGGCGTAGATATGCCGCTCATTAACAACCTGACGATTGAAAACATTCAACTCTTCCCGAACCCTAACCGGGGGATGTTCCGCCTAGAGTTCGAGCTGCCGCAGCGGGGACCGACCAGCGTGCGTGTCTTCAATAGCGATGGTCGCTTGATTTACCAATTCGATCTGGGCGAATACCAAGGTACCTTTAGCGACGATATTGATATTTCGCAGAATGGTGCGGGGGCGTACTTTTTGGAGGTGCGTCAGGGGGCGACGAGTATGGTGAAGAAGGTGATCTTGCAGTATTAGGGGGAGAAGGATACGATTCAGCAAGCTGAATCTAGGGTAGCAGGTAGAAGGACGCCGTCTTGTTTTCAGGCGGTTTCGGGTCTAGGCGACAGGAGTATTGTGTTGTGGAGGGACTACTTGGACGAAGGAGCGTGCGGCTGACGCCTTACTTGTGGTAGAGGGGAGAGGAACGCCGTCTCACGGTTCAAACTGTAACTGTCTAAGCGACAATAGCGTTGGACGGTTCTGACTTAGGGCTAACATCCCGGATTTTGATGAAGTCAACATTCGGGATGTTAGGTCCCTTTAGCGACGGAAGAGTACTTGATAATCGTAGATGATTTCCTGCGCTTCGCCGGGTGATACTTCTAATTTATGGTTGAACGACCACCGACTTATGAGTAGTAGCTAAATTACTTAAAGATTGTACTTGGCCTTACTGCTAGCTTAGAACCCACTGAGTTGTTCAGCTTTGGTCGGTTCATCGCTGAGGAGTATGCGTTCTATTTTTTCGAGCACTTGCCCTTTGAAATCGGGTAAACCGACTTTGCGTTGGTGGAAATAATCCGGCGAGACAGGAGCGCCTATCTTTACTAATAATAACGTGAGTTTTTTCCAATCGCCAGTGATCAGTACTTTTTCTTCGGTAGCTAAAAATACCTCAATGAGTTCCTGGGTAAGCAACCAAGTATCGCCCCAACTACTCCAGTCGAAACACAAGACGTATTCTATTGCTGAGCGCAGCGCTTTTCTGTTAACTGGCACGTAAAACATCCTGATCCATTCGAGTGCCATCTGTTCTGAAACCAGACCTAAGTCTGACAACATTTCTGCTCCAAAGGTCTTATAAACAGGGTCTTTTTCTGCAAACAGTCGTCGGGCCACGCCGAGCGCTTCGTCGGCATACTGGATGGTGAGTAGTTTTCGACTGGCCAAATGAGAGTTATCCGGAGATGCTTCGACGGCCAGTAACCGTTGTAGAGATGCTTTACCTGGATATTCCGTCAGCGTTTCGATTATTTTACCATTTAGGGTTCCCGCAGCGAAATGCTGATCGACGAGGGCGTAGCAAAAGTCGCGGTTAGCCGGACATGGGTGCTTGCGCAAAGTGGCCAAAATAGCTTGTTCTAATGACCAGTTCTTAAAAGTAGGATATAACGCTCGTAAGGGCCGACCTACGTCAAATGATGGATCGGTATAGGCCATGGCCTGGACCCAACGCTCCTGCTCGCTTGATGATGATTTACAACTAAAAAAATAAGCAATACTGTCTATCCCCAGCGTCATTTCTGGCGTGAGTTGTCCTTCCATTTTCTGCTCTTGCAACGCAAAATAACGCTGCCACCAGTCGGATACAAAGGCTGTGGAACGATGGTAATCACGTGGAATACTGGCGGCTTTACGGGCAGCACGCCAAGCGAAGAGCAGTTCTTCACGACCTGGTAAACATTCGATATACCCACCGAGCATCAACGGTAATTCGTAAGATAAATGGGTAATAATTCCCGCTACGTAGTCCGCCAGATCGGGACGGCGGGGTAAGCCCATGAGCCGTTGCGCAGCGGGAGGCAGAGACAATGCAGGACAGTGACCACTGAGTACCTCTCCCTGCAGGGAGATAGTCAACCTTAGTGGAATGGAGGAATTGTCGAGCGACCACGCAAAGTCAAATTCCTGCTTCGCCTGCAGTTGTGCATCAGTTACGGGGGGCATAGGCGGCTAGGAGTTGTTCGCGATGGCGTTGAAGTTGACCTACGAAGTGGTGGGTCTTGCGGTGGTTGGCTTTCGTTTCAGGGTTATCTCTCAATTGTTTGTGCAATTGCTGCCGATTTTCCAGTTGCGCTTCGGTCAGCTCGTCTAAGGATGCTTTGATGGAAGTCGTTAGTTGTTCGTTGGCCATCTTTCTGATCATTTCATCGGGATGCAAGCGGCAGGTTTGGTACACTTTCTCCAGGTCGGGAAAGGCGGACAAGTCGAAATATATAGTAAGAAAATACTGTAAAAACGTGGATAAAAGCACCGTATCGTCCCGGTTTTTCTTCATCAGGCGCGTCATAAAATGAGTCACCGCAGCCGAGTTGATACCTAAAGTTACGTGAGCCCAGAGCATCGGTAACCAAGCGTTTAGTGTTTTCTCTTCGACCTCTTCTGCGTCTAGTAATTCCACTAATTCGGTAAAAGATAGAACGTTCCCCAGCACCATCACACCTTCTTGTAGAAGTCCCTGCAACAGTTCGCCCAACCGTGCTTTTGATAAAACGGAATCGGCCCCTTCGTAGCGCTGCCGCAGCCAATTCATTAGGACTTCCACGGGATATTTTGCCAG
>JBCDIR010000058.1:0-8984 GCA_038748735.1 Bacteroidota bacterium
ATAAGAAGTATATTTCATACTAGTTATTAATTGTTAAGACAAATTAGAAAGTTATGCGAACGCTACCACCGAATTGCTTAGAAGTCGGTACGTTCATCAATTCAAAGCCACGTGAGTTACCTACACCAGCAGCCGACACTTCGGGGTCGAAGTTAGCACCTTTGGGTACACCGAAGGCACGGAACCACAGGTTCTGACCGGACAGGGTGAAAGAAATTGCACCGAAAGGTGACTTTTCGAGGAAACTGCTAGGCAGCGCGTAAGACAAGGAAATCTCCCGGAGCTTCAAGAAAGTAGCGTCGTAGGTACGCATCTCGTCCTGGAATACTCCACCGTTACGCCAGTAGTGGTCCGTAGACGTAATCTGTACATCATTAGGCGTACCGTCGGCTTTTACACCGGGTGCGATAACGGGTACGAAGCGGTCGAAGTCCGTTTCTTGGAGGATACCACGGCCCATCAAAGTAGAAGGCAAGGTCGCCCAAACTACACCACCGTCCGAGTAGGTCATCAACGCATTGAAGGCCAAGCCTTTGAAGTTGAAGTTCAAACCGTAGTTCAGCTGGTAACGCGGGTTAGGATCACCCAAAATCGTCAAATCAGGATCCGTTACGTACAGACCACCGGAAGTTACACGCTCGCCCGTCGCTTCGTCGCGCTGGATGCGGTTACCCTGGATAACACCGTAAGGCTCACCGGGGATAGCATAGTTACCAAGATCCGTAAAGATAGACTCAATAGCGAATTGCTCTAGGCCTGGTGCTAAGCTTTCTACGACACCTACGTTACGGGTAAAGTTCAAGAAACCACCCAGGGTGAAGTTAGACGTTTGAATAGCCGTCACGTTAAGCCCTAATTCAATACCTTTGTTGTTGATCGAAGCGGCGTTAACCGTCGTTTCCTCAAAACCAGTAGCGGGATCAAGATCCAAGTCGATGATGAGGTCCTCTGAATCTTTGTTGTACAAAGAAAGGTCGACACTAACGCGGTTTCTGAATAAACGCGCTTCAATACCCAATTCTACTTCCGTGTGACGCTCTGGCGTCAGGTTAGGATTAGCAAAGACATCATCTACCGTATTGGTATTCAGTACCGAACCACCTTGGGTCGTGAACTCTTGCGTGTTGGTACCTAAGATCGTACGCGTGCGGTACGGATTAGGATAACCAGCAGAAGTACCGAAACCAACGCGTAGTTTCAAGTAGTTCAGCGTGTTATTATTCTGTAGACCTGCGAAAGCGTCCGTAGGAATGAACGACAAGGAAGCCGATGGATACAGAATCGAACGATTGTCTGGCTCTAGGGTAGACGTCCAGTCATTACGTGCCTGTACCGAAGCGTACAAGTAGTTCTTGTAGCCCAAGGCAGCCGTAGCGTAAACACCGGCCAGGGTTTCTTCGCGGGTTTCTGACTCATTCACGTGCGCGATGAAGTTATCGTGGCGCAACAAGCCGTAGACAAACTGCTGCTCAGAATCCGCGTACGTCACGTCGAATACGTCCCGACGCACGTTCAAACCAACGACACCGTCCAAAGTCCAGTCGTCACTCAATTGCGTATTGTACTGCAAGTTAAGGGTATGATCCTGGATTAGGTTCGTACGGCTAGACGTTTGTAGTACACCGAGTGGCACCTGACCGAAGGCGTTCTTGTTAATTCCGTAACGCTGGCGCTGGCTAAAGCCATCCAAACCGATACGGTAGTTGGCCGACAACCAAGGTGCTAGTTGGTAAGACAAAGCAATTTGTCCGAAGAAACGACGTACCGCTTCCTGATCAAAAGCATTCTCTAAGGTCCAACGTGGGTTCTGAATACCGTTGTTACCCCGGTAGTAGACGTGCGTATTGTCAACTGGGTTAACGTAAGGTAAGCCCATCAAATCGATAGAACGTGGCGTATAGAATACGTTGGAGAACAAAGAAGAGTTATCCGTACCGTTAGGGTTAGAACTCGTAGAAGCTGCCAAAGGTGGAGCCGTACGATCAGAAGTTACGTAGTTGAACGTAGAGTTGATCTTCAGGCCGTTGTCCATCTGCGTAGAGAAACCTAAACCGAAGTTATGCTTCTCAAAGTTGGAAGAAGGAACAAAGCCCGCCTCGTCGCGGTAACCGTAGCTAAAGTTCACCGCCGTACCATCGTTGATACGGTTAGAGATGTTCAGCGAGGTATTCGAAATCAAGCCCGTCTCAAAGAAGTTTTGTAGGTTGTCATACGCACGATAGTCGTAACGTGTACCCGCAAATTCTGGGAAGTCATCCGCAAAGTTAGTTACGCTGTAAGGGTGAGGAATCGTACCATCCGCAGGATTGTACGCGTCTGACCCGGCAGCAATCCGTGCGTCGTAAGCACGCTGAAGCGCACCGGTGTGCACGCCCGGAGAAAACGGGCCACCCCAGTTAGAGAAGGCCGCAGATGGGTTGTTCCAGAAACCGTTACCGTACGCATCCTGATCGTCTGGTAAAGAAGCAATCTGGTTAGCAAAGAACGACTGATCTAAGGTTACCTCAAACTTCTTGTCGATGTCACCGGCCTTACCGTTCTTAGTCGTTACCAGGATTACCCCGTTACGACCCGCTTCACCGTAGAGTACGGTAGCGGAGAGACCTTTCAGTACCGAAACTTCGGCAATGTTGTTGGGGTCCAGGTCAAGGAAGCGGCTGGAAGCAGCAGCTACACCCGCTAAGACACCGTCAGCATCCCGCGAGCCACGGTCTGCGTTGGTTTCCGAGTTGAACGGTACACCGTCCACAACAAAAAGTGGTTGGTTCGTACCCGTGATAGAGGTATAACCACGGATAATCACGTTGGTACCCGCACCGGCCAAACCAGAGGTAGCGGAGATGTCTACACCGGGTACTTTACCACGGAGTACACGCGCTACGTCCGCTTCGGGGCGGAGTTCCAAGGCGTCGGATTCCAGCGTCGTTACGGCGTAGCCCAGGGCTTTTTTGTCACGACGAATACCGAGTCCGGTAACCACTACCTCGTCAAGGGCGACCCCCTCGCTCATGGTAATGTCCAGCTGACTGCTGACACCGACCTCAATTTCACGCGTCTCAAAACCCGTGTAGCTCACCACAAAGATGGCTGGATCATTGGTGGGGATGTCGATCTTGTAGGTACCGTCAATGTCAGTGACTGTACCGGTAGTCGTTCCCTTCACGAGGATACTCGCACCGATTAGCGGCTCGCCGCCGTCATCGGTAATGGTACCCGTTACTGTTCTTTGGGCTAAGGCAAAGCCCACGGTGAACAGCACTAGCGATAGTACTAGTGAGAGTTTTTTCATACTAATGGCGTTTTGTAATAAAATTATACTAGTCAATACTTCAATACGAAGCATGCGTCTTGAACGCCCCAAAGTGGGGTGTTTTGTCTTTCGTCATTTGGCTTTATGGGCTGAAAATCAGGGAATTATAAGGGCTATTTCTTGGTTAGTGCTTGTTCTATTTCTATTAAGGTGGGGCTAAGGTGAGAAATATTTTCGACTTTATGAACTCTAAACGATTATTTACCTGGTCACTAGCGTGAGCCAGGATTTAACGATTTTTTCGCTTGAGTTCCTTGTTTAGCTTGCAATTATCCTGATTCAGATCAGTATAATCACTTCACTAAAAAAGGAACAAAAAATCGTAGGTTCTAAATCATTGTAGTAACCGTAACTAAATAATCGCAACTCTACATTAACGCGTTTGCCTTTTGTGATGCTGCCTGACGCAGCAAAAAAATTGGCATTTTATTTCAGTTGGCGTAGATACATCTGGATAACGTTCTGTAAACCAAAGTATAAGGCGTCACTAATCAATGCGTGTCCGATACTCACTTCGAGCACTTCTGGCACTTCGCGGCAGTAAAAAGCTAAATTATCCAAGTTTAAATCGTGTCCGGCGTTGATACCGAGGCCAATTTCGTTGGCCAATTCTCCACTTTTGACGTGGGCGGCTACGGCTTGGCCGGGATCTTCGGTATACGCTTTGGCGTAATTACCCGTGTAAAACTCGATGCGTTCAGCACCTACGGCCTTGGCACCTTCCACGTAGCGCTCCTCCGCATCCACGAAGATGGAAACGCGGATACCCGCAGCTTGCAGTTCGGCGGTTACGTCTTTCAATAGCTCGGCCTGACCAATCGTATCCCAGCCTTGGTTGGAGGTTAGTACGCCTGGTCCGTCGGGTACGAGTGTACACTGGTCGGGTTTATTGGCCAATACTAAGTCTAGAAACGGGCGACTGGGGTAACCTTCAATATTGTACTCCGTCGTAACAATCTGTTGCAGGGCAGGCACATCCGCGTAGCGAATATGGCGCTCGTCCGGGCGAGGGTGTACCGTAATGCCCTGTGCGCCGAAGGCTTCACAATCTTTTACTACTTGTACCAAGTTCGGTAAATTACCCCCGCGCGAATTGCGTAAAGTAGCCACTTTATTGACGTTGACGCTGAGTCTGGTCATATTGTCTAGGTTGCTGAGCTGGCGCGAAGGTACAGAAAGTCGTTAAATGTAGTAGGAGAAGAACAGACGAATCTATTCTTCTCCTATTAACTTACTTTATTTTGACAGTGGAATTACGGTGCTTAATTCCCACTCCAGGGAAAGGTACCACAGCCCGCCAAGCAAATGTTGATATGTGCGGGGTCATAGTCGTCCTCGTCGGACGGGTTATCTGCTCCCCCGTTGCTGTCGTCACTGACGTCATCATCACTACTGAGTTCGTTACTACTGCCATCGTTCGTGTTGGAGAACTGGCTGTCCTCGTCAAAAGCCGTAGGACCACCAGCGGAGGAAGCCGCATCTACGATTTCGGCATTGTTGACAATCTGGTTACCGAGGAAGTTGACGTTAATCATAAAGGTGATCGTGACCATCACCTGTTCTCCCGCTGCTAATTCATCAATGGTGAAATCCCAAGCATTGGGCGAACCCGAGCTAAAACCAGTGGCGGGCGTATTGCTAAAGCTGGAGAAGGTCAATTCGTTGCTGTCAAAGTAATCCGCCACGTCAATGTCGAAAGCATCAACGATGCCCTGATTAAAAATTGTGATGTCGAAGCTCACCATTTGCCCCGGGCGATAAACGCCAGTGGACGAAGAAGGCACTTTAGTAAGTGCCAAGTCAAAGCCCACTTCACAAATCGTTTCCGTAGCCACCGTTACGCACGGACTAGCCAGTTCACAATCTCCACCGGGGCAGTCCGCGCCGTTACCCGCACCCGTACCGCTGATGACGGCCCGGTAGTGAGTGGTTTGGCTAGGGCTGCCAGGATTGTAAGTATTCATTCCAGCTGTACCGGGGATGGGCATCCAGTCGTCATCCGCTCCACACGAAGTCGTGTTGCTTTCCCAACGTAGGATGGTCGCCGTCGTAGTCGCCGTCAGGTCACTGGCGGCCTCACCACAGGCGACGGTTTGGTCGCCACTGACGGTCAAATCCGGTAGCTCAACTATTTCTACGTGGAGCGTTTGGCTGAATGGCCCACACTGCTTCAAGCCTGAACCGTCCGAACTGCGGGTAAAGGTATAACAACCCGCAGCGGCCGTAATGTCCAGGGAAAGATCACACATGTCTAAAATGGCAGCAGGGTTAGCCGCGTCTTCGGTCCACTGCGCCTCGCAAATCGTCCCATCACAGGGGAAGATTTCGTTGAGGAAGATGGGGTCACGGGTATCATTCGTACACACCACCAAATCTACAACTTGGTTGGGGCTGGTGGGGCAGCATTCCTCTCCAATTGCTATTCCTTTAGCAGCAGATGAGGCGTTGATAAACGGTACCGCTGAGCCAACATAGTCTAAATCTCTATTAAATAATGCCACGCAATCATCCGTGGGTGAAGTGGTTGACACATATATCTGATCCGTAGTAGTAGAATATACGATGCCAATAGCACTTGCAAAACCTCTATCATTGTTGGTATACGGATTGCCCGTAGCGGGGTTCGTCCCCGGATAAGTCATTCCTTGTACATTGTCTCGATCAGATACTGCTATGAGGACTCCGCTACTGCTGTACTTAAAAATTTGTGAGTTGGCATTTGGGTTGGTTCCTCCACCACTAGCTACGATGTTATTAGTCTGCACGACGTATATGTTACCATCATCATCCGAAGTAACCCCAAATATAAACCCGTCTGGTAGACGAGACTCTCCCACGGTTACCGGCGTATTCGAAAGATCAGAAGTAATTAATGGCATTACACAAGTTGGGTTAGGATCGCTGGTCATGCTGAGCGGAGCAGATGCCAAATCAAACGCATACAACTGACTAGGTGTACTAGCATCATAACCAATGGCCGTAGCGTAAACAGTGCCCGTCTGCGGATCATAATCTAAGCCCCAATAGGGCAAACCTATACCGTCCAAACAGATAAAACCTAACGGGGCGCTTGGATCACAGACGTCGTAAGCATAGACTCCTTCGTTGCTTGAAGTAGAAGCCGTACCATCAGAATCATAATTATTTATGTAAATCGTATTGCCCACGGAAAAAATATTAGTTACAAACTGAACATCTATTTCAAATTCCGAAGTTGGCCTAATATCCCCGTCACAGGTGATTCTTCGTATCTCACCTGCATCGGTTTCACCGACGTACAAGAACCCATTCAAGTCACCAGCTATCCCGTGAGGGTTAGAAACATCGTCACCCGTCACCGAATTATCATACCAAGGAGAACCTATTTCCTGTGGTAACAACGAGCCAGGCTGCTCTACTGCGTATTTATGGATAGCCCCACCTCCAGTAGTTTCGTTGAGATAAATGTACTCCGTACAATCACAGCCCGCTCCACTAGGCGGCGGAGCCACCATTACCGTCTCAATATCCTGATCGTCGCCGCCCGTGGTATCACTCGTGTCGTCGTTACCGGACGCATCATTTGGCGTACCATTATCACCGGGCGTACTATCGCGGTCGGTAGGTGGGGTGTTATTGGGGTCATTATCGTCATCCGCAGCGGTGATCTCCGCATCGTTACTAATGGACGTTCCCACGAAGGTGTTGCTCAGCGTAAAAGTAATGTCTACCGTCTCGCTCGTGTTCACCGGAATAAATGCAATGGGGGTATTGAGTACTGCCGTACCCATAGGACTTTCCGTCCAGTTCGCATCGTTGAGCGTCAGGTCGGCGGGGAAGTAGTCGCTCACTGTCACATTAAAAGCATTAACATCCCCTTGGTTAGTAACTTCGATGGTAAAGGTCACATCGTCGCCGGGGGCGATGGTAGTGCTTTGGCTGCTCGCTAGCATTTTAGTCAAGGCTAAATCGAAGGTGCCGGGAGGACAATTGTCCGGTAAAGTAATGGTAACGGGATTACTCGCTAGTTCGCAATTTCCACCCGTACAATTTGCGGTATTACCCGAGCTACTAGCCCCCTGTACTGCCCGGAAATAGGTGGTTTCGGATAATAGGCCAGGATTGTAGGATGTAAGTCCAGCCGTTCCAGGAATCGCTGTCCAATCCTCATCCAGTGCGTTAGCATAGCTGGTAGTTTGTTCCCAGCGTAAGATATTTCCAGTCGTGGTTGCCGTCAGAGCAGCTGCAGCTTCGCCACAAGCTAGACTCTGGTCCGCACCTACCACTAGATCGGGAAGAACAATTATTTCGACGTGCAGCGTTTGATTGATGGGGCCACACTGCTTGCTCCCCATCCCGTCTGACGTGCGGTTAAAAGTGTAGCAATCCGCACTAGCACCCGTTACTATCGTTTGGTTACATTCTTCGTAAACCGACATCGAAGCCGTTCCAACGGCTTCCCACTGTGCCTCACAGACGATGCCAGGACACGGCAAAATTTCGTTAATGAATACGGGTAGTGAAGTGGAGGTAACACACTGTACGATCTCAATCGTCTCCGTAGGATTATCAGGACAGCATTCCGTTACGATACCAATCCCTTTAGGGAAGGACCCCGTGATGTGTACGCTAGCGTTGGGGAGGTAGCTCAGATCATCAGGATCAAAAGCGGCCACACAATCATCGCCCGACGATACGTAAAGCAAGCCCGAAGCCTGGCTCCAGACGATGCCGCGGGCGCCCGCCCAGTTAAAGCCAGCCGTATCATCACTATCAGTAGTCGTATCAGTCAAAGAATAAAAAAATGTACCGTCTGGTCGGTACTTGATAACAAAAGACGGCGGCTGAAAGCCACCATTATCTCCTACCGTTACGTACATATTTCCGGCATCGTCAAACGTAATTCCCATCATCCGGGTATTATTGGGGTTTAACCCCAACTGATCCGCACGCAGAAATAGCTCGAACGTTCCACAGCCACCGGAACCATCGTCAAAAGCGGCGGGATCGACCAAACCACGCCAGATGCCTTCCTGCAAGCCTGTACCATTGTCCGCTACGCCAGTAGCGTACCAGTAGCCGTCATTGCCGTTGGTAAATCCCCAGAAGTCAATAAAATTAGCGGCCACGGGTGCTCTCTGACAACCTGTGCGGGCGCCCGCACAGATGTCGTAAACCCTTACTTCGCTCGTACTCGTGCTACTATTGGACCATATTTGACCATAGAGTAAGTTGCCGATCGTAAAATGGTTGAAGGCAAAACCTTCTTCCGTCAGGTTATCCATCATGGGCGTATCGGGATCAATATCCAGTATCTCCCCATCACAGGATACTCGCCTGATGTTATTGTTAATATTTGAACCAATGTAGAGAAAGCCATTCAGATCGCCGCCCACACCGTGGGGGCTGTCTAGTACCCCGTTGGCATCCATCCAGGGGTTACCGTTTTGAGCATCGCCGATTTCCGTCAAAGAACCATCTGCCTCCACCCTAAATTTTTCGATGTATTCTAAGCCCGTATCATTGAGATAGATAAAGTCGGTACAATTACACTGACCGTGGGCCAACTGCGGTAAACAAAAATTAATTGACAGGCATAGTAAGGCGACTACTGCTACTCGTGTCGTACACTTTTTCATGGATATGATTGTTGTTCGAAGTCCGTTGCTCATAGGTTTACAGACATTGATATAAA
>JBCDIR010000059.1:0-8903 GCA_038748735.1 Bacteroidota bacterium
CGCTTGATAATAGCACTGTCATACACGTACAGCGGGCAGGCGTATTGCTCCGTTAAGTCGAGGGCATCTACGCCGCCGGAGAATTGGTAACGGTTGTTGATGAGTTGCATTTAGCGGTAGGTTTAGTGGCGTAAAGCTACGGGTTTTTGTCATCAATACAATTAGGTTTCCGTAAATTGTAATTGAGGTAAAGGGTATAATTTTCATCACTCAACTATCCCATATGTAGGCGGATACAACTCCTAAAAACTACCGAATACGCCCTCGCTGCTGCCGCTGCCCCGCCTCGGCCCCTTGCTCGAAGCGGTACTGCAAGCGCAGGTTGAAGCGCCAACGCGTCCACTCCCGGTAGTCATTCTCAACGAAAGTGGGCCGAGTCCTGCGCGAAGCGTACCAACGTGGACTGCGAGCATTGAGGCTTAGGGTCCACTTCTTGGACCAATTTTTACTCACGCCCAAGTCGCCATTGTACTGTGCCTTGTGCAACACTTGAGCATCTTCAAAGGGAGCAGTGTAGAAAAACCGCCCCTGGACGACGAAGTCCATTGGTAGCTGGATATTTAGTCGCGTGCTCGTCCACCAACTGTTTTGTGCGTAGTCAAAATTGCGGCCTTCGGCGCTCCCTAGCTGCTCATAAATGAAGTAACCAAATTCATTATTAATAGTGATCTTCTCCGTGGGGCGGTAACTGGTGACCAGTTCTAAACCCAGTTGCTTTTCCCGCGCTACGTTCACGGGACGCGTAACCACGGTACCCGTATGCAGGCCAAAAAGATTCTCTTCCGTTTGGTCCACTACACCGCTGAAAAAATTGTTGGTACGCGAGACGTAAATAGCCGGATTGAGCGTCCATTGTTCCCAGTTTTTAACTAAATTGAGTTCAAAACGATCCGTAAAGGCCGGATCCAAATCGGGATTACCCAAGAAGAGCTGCGTTGGTTCGTCTAGCCCCCGAAACGGATTAAGTTGCCAAAAAGAGGGACGCCAAATTCGCCGGCTGTGACTAGCCTGCCCCGTTGTGGTTTCGTTGAATTGGTAACTCAAACTAGCCGAAGGAAAAAGCCGATTGTAACGCTTCTCTACTTCGGTGATGGATTCGCGTTCGCCTTCTACTTTTACGTAGGTGTACTCGTTGCGCAGCCCCACTTGTACGCCCAAAGCCTCCTTGCGCCAAGCGTACTGAAAATAAGCCGCACCAATACGCTCAAAGTAATCCAGTTGATTCTTAAACTCACCCAGTACTTGCCAAGTCGCATTTAGGTGGCGTTCCGCCAAGTAATCCGCACTGATGATACGCGTCTCGCCACGCAGCCCCAATTCCAGTTTCCCGTACTCACCGAGGGGTTGCTCGTAATCGGCTTGGAGTAAGTGGTCCGTGCTACTTTCCGCCGTGCTCGTCCGATAGTTCAAGGGAAGGGCACCATTGTTGAGGGTCTCTTCCATCTGCACCTTTTCAGATTCCGCTTCTCTCCAGAGGTCATTTTTGTAGTAAACGTTCAAACTTTGACCTTCGCGTTGGTAGCGGCGGGTGTAGGTGATGTCCGTCTGGTGATACGTACCGGGTTCGAGGTAGTCGAGGCGTTGTTCCCATTTTTCGTTGGGGGCAGCGTTGGCGGTAGAAAAATCGTAACGGGAGACGGTTGCATCGTCATTCACCAAGCGATGAAGCGAGTAAGAAGCCGACAGCGTTTGTTGTTCGGATAACTGGTAATCAATCCCGAGGAAGGCGCTAGCCGCGCGATCGTTCCGCTTTTGGTCTGTCCGCAGGTTCAAAAGTTGTTGATCACCTAGAATAGTACTATTCCGATCCAGCACTTGCCGACCATTGTAATTAGAATAGCGGAGTCCCAAATTGGCGAAGGCCGTCCATTTTTTACGCCGCCAGTTGAGGTTGGCGTTCACCTGGTGGTCCGCGGCGTGACCCGTCTGTAGACTCACCGTGCCACCGTAGCCTTTGACTTGTTCTTTTTTTAGAATAATATTAATAACTCCTGCTGTTCCCGCCGCTTCGTAGCGCGCCGAGGGATTGGTAATGACCTCTACCTTTTCGATGCTAGCCGCTGGAATACTGGCCAGCGCATTATTTGCCGCTAGGGCCGATGGTCGCCCGTTGATGAGTACCCGCACGCCACTATTTCCGCGTAAGCTAACCGTCCCGTCCGCCCCGACATTGACCGAAGGGAGTTGTTCTAGCACTTCGTTAGCCGAGCCACCCTGCGCGAGTAAGTCATTGCCGACGTTGAAGACTTTTTTATCCACCAGCAGATTCATCTGGCTCTTTTCCGCGCGTACTTCCACGGCATCCAACACTAAACCATCCGCAAGAAGTAGAGTAGGAACTAGCGTTGTATCAGTTCGCACGACTAAGGGAATATTTTGGGTGGTAAACCCAATGAATTCAATTTGTAAGCGGTAAGTACCAGCTGCTAACGATAACGAAAAATGACCGTCCGGGTCAGTAACGGTACCGTCCAGAAGTAGCGTGTCATTTTGATAAGCAGAAACCGTAGCGTATTCTAGGGCTTGGCGGTCCTCCGCTAGTACTTGGCCCGTAACCATGTAAGTCTGAGCAGGCAATAGGAAGGGTAAGAGTACACTGGTCAAGACCAGCATACCCAGTCGGGTAATGGATAACATGTTGTTGTTTTTAATGGTGAGAGGGGTCTAAAATGCCCCCCTACTGCTTCAGGTTCATCAAATACTGCATAACGTCGGTATGCCCATTATTAGCCGCAGCCGTCAGGGCAGTCGTATTGTTAACCCGCAAATCAGGATCAGCACCTTTGGCCAAAAGCAACTGGACCATTTTCAATGCTCCATTATTGGCCGCCGCGATGAGGGCTGTGCCATGATTGGCACTGATTTGATTAGCATCGGCTCCTTTTCGCAATAGTAATTCGGCCACCGCAACTTCTCCGTTGTTCGCTGCTGCTAATAGGGCCGAGCCTTGGTTGGGCGTTTGCAGATCAATCTCTACGCCTTGCTCCAGTAGATAGCGCACCGTCTCAACGTGGCCATTGTTGGCGGCACAGATGAGTGGCGTACCCTGATTGGTCGTATACAGATTCCTGTCGGCTCCGTTTTCCAGCAATAAACGGACCACCTTTACGTGTCCATTATTGGCAGCGGCGATAAGTGCCGTACCCTGGTTGGACGTTTGCAAATTCACGTTCGCCCCTGCATCAATGAGCAATTGTATCGCTTCGAGGTGTCCGTTATTTGCCGCTGCTATCAGGGCTGTGCCTTGGTTTGACGTACGTGTGTCAACCTGCGCACCCTGCTCAAGCAAAAAACGAAGTGTTTCAAGATTCCCGTTATTCGCAGCAGTTATTAAGAGCGTACCCTGATTGAACGTACCGCTTTCCAGCGACGAACTATACTGAGACAGATAGCGGATGAGGTCCACATGACCACCGTAGGCGGCTTGCATGATGGCCGTACCTTGGTTGGGAAACTGCTCGTTGGGGTTAGCTCCTTTACCAACCAAGTAGGTCACGATGTTCAGGTGACCGTAGGCAGCAGCAGTCAACAGCGGCGTGCCGTCGCCTTCGGCGTACTGATTGATGTTTGCTCCGTGGGTCTCGACCATTAGCTTGATCAAGTCTAACCGACCGATGCGGGCAGCGGTATTCAGGGCCGTAGTTGCGTCTTCTTCCCAGCGGTCATCAGCCAATTGCTGCCAAGCTGGGTCAGGATCTACACAATTGACGTCCACGCTTGCTAGTAATGCTTCGACCACGGAGCGGTCACCGTTGCGGATGGCCGCTAACAATTGGCCACAGGGGGTACTGGAGGAATGGGAATGGACACTGACTATTTCCGTGTGTTGATGGGGCCCGTCACGAGTCGTAATTACGCTGGTGACAATCGTTGGTTCCGTTGTCGTTTCCGTCACTAAGCTCGACTCTTCAGCGGTGTTCTCCAGGCGCTGGTCTGCGTCTGGTGGCAGGCTAGGAGGTGGAGGAGCGGCTTGGTCATTGGTCGTTATTGGTACAGACAAGGAATCTTGAACCAATACAGGCTGCTCAATGGCCCGTTGTTCGTGGGTCGTCAATTTTTCTGTTACGCCTTGTCCGTTGACTACCGAAATAGCACCAATGGCGAAGACCAGTATGAGGGTAGTGATAATGCCTTCACCGTAGGTGGCGTGGCGCAGGTAGCCCGTAATCATGCGCTGAATGCGATGCTTGAAGCCACGTTGCCGACCCGTGAAGGCAGCGGCGAGTCGGGGCGTAGTTAATTCCTGTTCCTTGAGGTGAATGAGCGTTTTGGCCAGTGTCATGGCCTGACCCGTAGCGGCAATGGCCATATCGTCACAGCAGTGTTCGCGCTCCTCCTCAATTCGCGCTGACATCCACCAGATACCAGGGTGGTAGAAGAACAATGTGCAAAGGATGTTTTGTACAATATTAACTATAAAGTCGTTGCGCTTGACGTGCGCTAACTAGTTTGCAAGGATCCCGATGAATTCGTTTTCTTGCAGTTATTCCAAAAAGAAAATGGGGAATAAAACTACGGGCCGCAACCAACCAATGACCATTGGTGATGCGACCTTGGTAGAGGTCAAGTAGCGCACGGATTTTTCGATGTCGAACTGCTCTTCAAGCTGTTGGAAAGCGGTAGCCCAGCGTTTGGGAAAGCGGGTCGTTCCATAAGATTTAAGGCGTTGTACCACGGCTAATTGTCCAAGTAGGCGTAGTTGTAAAACCAGTACCCCCATTAGCCATATGGTGACGATGAGCGGTAGGTGCTGGTCGTAGTAGTTAACGAGGCGTTTGCGGAAACTCGGCGTCACTTCGGCAGATGAAGTCGCTTTGGGGTGGGTTAGCGTCTCGGTATCAGGCAGTGTTGCTGCGTTAACGACGCTACCACTAGCCGTACTAAGTACAGTACTTGGTACTGGTGCCGTTTGATAATGTCGGTAGCCCGTCAGCAGGGTGGTAGCTACAAAGGCAAACAATAAGCCAATAGCCAGCGTGTAGCGTGCCTGGGCGCTAAAGCGACGCATCAGCACTAAGCAAATACCGAGTAGTAAGGCAAAAGCGGCCCCGATCCAGAGGGTGTCTACGAGGGTCCAGCCGAGGGTGTAAATCCAGTGAGGGGCAAACAGTCGGGTGATCATTTTATTGGTCGTTTTCGAGTTTTTGAATGAGTGATTTCAATTCTTCCAAATCTTCTTTAGTCGTGTCCATATTACCGAGCGCGCGCATGACGAGCCGCTTGGCCGAACCACCAAAGGTGCGCTGTACAAAGCTATCCAACAGTCGATTTTGGGTATCCTCTTGCGCAATGGCCGCTTGGTAGATGTGCTTGCGCCCTTGCGATTCGCGGGCTAGAAATCCCCGCTCGTGCATCACTTGCATAGTTTTAAGAATAGTGGTGTACACTACCTCTTTTTCCCGTTCTAATACGGCGTGTACTTCCTTGACGGGCAGTGGTCCGCGCTGCCAGAGCACTTGCAAAATAGCTAGCTCGGAAGCGGTTGGTTGACCGTTTTTTTCTTTTGCCATAGGTCTATTACGATTTTTGTCGTAGCAAAACTACGACTACAATCGTAATAAGTCAAGTTTTTACTACGATTTTTATCGTAATAACTTATCTGTCGCTATTTTCCCACCATTGAGCACCAGGTTCCAAGCCTCTTCAAGTACAATATAAAAGCCCACCGGTGAGCGAAATGAGACTATTTATTGCTAAAAATGAATATAGTTGAAGATTAGCTAAAATTAGTGCATATTTGTTCAGAGCGGTAGAAAGATAGAAAAAATGGAATCATTGACAATTGATAACTATGTAGATTTTTTCCGGACACTTGACCTAAAAACTAAGGTGGGAGTATTAAAGGAATTAACGCAGGAACTTGACGAGGCGGTAGTAAAAAACGAGCGTCAAGAGGATGAATTATTCGGTATTTGGAAAGATGAAAAAAACTTGAATGAGGATACCATTATTCAACGTACTACTTCTGAGCGAGAAGTAGAATGTTAAATTGAAAATTGGCGCCAAGCAACACACAACAGCTTTATCAAATAAACTCGTCAAAATTCACTAATCGGCAATTGCAACTGCGGCTGCGGCGCCAGCAATTTCCCCTCCCGTAGATAATCCCAAGTAGCCAGCGCGATCATTGCGCCATTATCCGTCGACCAACGCAGCGGCGGTAAACAGAGATTGACCCCCAGTTCCTCACACAGGTTCCCCATCTGTTCCCGGATTTGCGGACTGGCTGCCACACCGCCCACTACCACTAAAGACTTTACGGGATATTGCTTCAGCGCTCGACGGCATTTGGTTAACAAAATATCTAGTACCGATGCCACAAAAGACGCGCAAACATCGGGTACGTTCGGTTCCGTTGCTAACGCATCCAGGTAGCGGGCAACGGCGGCTTTCAGACCAGAGAAAGAGAATTCTAAGCCCTTTTGTAACATGGGGCGGGGGAACGAAATCGTCGGCTGTCCAGTCTTCGCGGCCTTGTCAACTGCCGGACCGCCCGGGTAACCAAGGCCCAGCATGCGCCCTACTTTGTCGTAAGCTTCCCCCACCGAATCGTCGCGAGTGGAACCGAGCAGGGTAATTTCCGTAGCACTTTCCAGCTGCGCTAAAAAGGTGTGACCGCCCGAGACCAGCAAAATCATCGCCGGATACTCGACACGCTGCTCCTCCAAATCCGCACTACGCAGATGACCGCGCAGGTGATTGATGCCGATGACGGGTACGTTCCAGCCCATCCCCAGACCGGAAGCCGTCGTCAGACCGACCAGCAAAGAACCAATCAGCCCGGGGCCACGCGTAACACCGATGGCTTCCAAATCATCCGGACTAATGTTGGCCGCTTGCATCACTTCCTCCACGGCGGGTAAAATGGACGCGACGTGCGCCCGGCCCGCAATTTCGGGAAAAACCCCACCGTATTGCGCATGCAAGGCCGCCTGGGAAGCCACCACGGAGGAGATGACCTCCCCCTGTTCCGTAACTACGGCAATGGCCGTATCGTCGCAGGAAGATTCTATGCCGAGGATGTACTTTTTCATTGTCTTTTGAGTTTGTTCGACTTCTTGGGTAAGAGTATGTTTAAACTTTATCGCACACTGATAATGAGATAGTTACGGTTCTGACAAAGCGTTATTCGAGGCGCTTAGCGGGCTAAGTAACGAGGATAATGTGAAGTCAGGTTCGTAAATAGCTGATTATCAGAAGTTAGAAATTTAAACATACTCTAAAGGTCTCGATAGCCCCATTAGCCCTCCAGGTAAGCCAGCACCGCCGCCGCCGATACTTCCGCCTCGCGGATGATTTCCGCTGGGCTAATGCGGCAGTTCACCAGAGTAGACGGCACCGTATGGATTCGCCCACCGTCCGTGACGTGATCGGGCTGACCGTGCAGCTGGGGGAGTATTTCATCGACTACTGCCGAGGTTGCCTGACCAGAAGCATTGGCGCTCGTAACCAGTAGCGGACCAGTAGCACGTAGCACCTCGCGCAGAGCATGATGATCAGGAATGCGTACAGCGATCTCACTACGGTCGGCTAACCAGTCGGGGCGCACCTTTTCCGCATCGAACCCGAGCACTAGCGTCATCGGTCCCGGCATCCAGTCGGAAGCGAGGAGGCGGTTGGCCGTTTCGTTCAAATCAACGCCCAGTTGTTCCAAATCCAGCGGATCTGCTACCATAATCGGCAGGTGCTGACGCGCTGGACGTTGCTTGAGATCGTATATTTTCTGGACCGCAGCGGGAAAGCGCGGGCTGGCCGCCAAACCGTAGACCGTGTCCGTTGGCACTACCACTACCCCACCCTCGTTTAAACACTGGCTGACTGCTGAGCTATCCATATTTACTTAGGTTTCTTTTGTTGAAACAACGGTGATTGCTCCGTTATTGGTTGCGGTAATTTCGGAAACAGAACGGCGCGCTCGCTTACCTGTTGTCGCATTGCCAACAAGGTCTCCACCTGACCAAATTTTTGCTCCGTATCTACGACCGTACGCTCGGCGTAGTGTGCCATTAGTGCCTCCCGGTGCGCCCCCGCTACGGCGAATTGCTGACAGTTTCCTACCAGTGCCTCCACCGTTTCTAGCATGGGTCCGTAGCGCATGGCCCGCACTTGCCCATCTTCGTACCAACCTACGTAAGCCGTACCGCGCACTGATTTTACCGTACTCAAAACTGGACATTGGTGTACCTGTTCGCCCGCAAAACCGAGCAGTTCAAACGTATTGTAAGGTACTACCGGAATTTTGCGGCTATACGCCAAGCTGTTGGCCATTGCCACTCCGGCACGTATAGAACTCGTCCCGCCGGGGCCACAATTGACGCCGATCCAGTCTAGCTGCTGGATGCTAATTTCGCTTTCGCGCAACCCACGCTGCACAATCGTAGGCACATCCTTCAGGGTCGCTAAATCCTCGTGCGCCGTGGATAAAAAGCGAACGTCATCGCCTTTGGCTAACAATACGCCGTACGGTGGTGCCGAAGTCTCGATCAGCAGTACAGTTTTACTCATGCGTCGAGGGTTTTAAGTTGATCCGTTAGTTGGGGCCAGACACTGGTCCAGCGGCTCCCCGTGGGAGTGAGCGTAAAGGTACGCGCGACTTCTCCCGCCGTATCAACTTGGATGTTCAGCGTGAGGTAATCTTCAAAGTCCGTAGCGGCTAACTGTCCCCATTCCATCAGGGTAATGACGTCGGGAAAGTACTCGTCCAGCACTAGGTCCCGGAAGGCTTCGATGGTTTCTAAGCGATAGGCATCAATGTGCAGGATTTGCTCGCGTTGGGTCCGGTAGAAGTGCGCAATGGTGTAGGTAGGACTCGCCACGGGGTCCAGTGCGCCGTAGCTTTCGGCCAGGGCTTTCACGAAGTGCGTTTTCCCCGCTCCGAGTCCTCCGGTCAGGACCACGAGGTC
>JBCDIR010000060.1:0-8842 GCA_038748735.1 Bacteroidota bacterium
CTGGTCCGGGCGTAGAAGTAGCTCAGGCGGACGGCGTTGTACCTACTACGGTGGACTACCAAGATTACGAGGGTGCTTACGAAACCAACCTAGGTATTATTGGTTGGGACTGGAAAACTTTCACCGGCATGGGTTGGTCACTGCCCGACGACCGCGCGTACTTCCTAAAAACGGCGAGCGGCGATATCTGGCGCATTTACTTCATTGACTTTGCGGGTAGTAGTAACGGTACCGCTACCATGAATAAGGAGCTAGTGTCTAGTCCTAGTTCTACCAACGAATTACCAGAACAACTGTCTTCTTTGGTAATTTATCCTAATCCGGCACGCGGTTTTACCCAAATTCTCCTGGACTGGGAACGCCCGGTAAACAACGCCCGCTTGCACATTACCAACTCTATTGGGCAAGTGGTTCGTACCGAAGCCTTGCCCAGTGGAAACGGTCTCCAAGCCGTCCCACTGGACGTCGCGGATTTACGTGCTGGATACTACAATTTGATTTTTGATTTGGATGGTCAACGTGTTACTCGCACGCTGATTGTACAATAATGAGTTAGAAATCGTTGACCCTAGCTCTCGGCTGAGCCGAGACCAGGTAAATAATAAGTAATACTTATGCGTAGAATTTTCCCATTCTTGCTGCTGTTGACGGTCAGTCTTTTTGGCTGGTCCCGTCAGCAGTCAGCTATTACGTATGATTTGACGGCACCGCCGCGCGTCATTTCCCTCAGCGGAGCAATCACCGATGTGTTGGTCACCCTCGGG
Source organism: Bacteroidota bacterium (assembly GCA_038748735.1). Taxonomy (GTDB): domain Bacteria; phylum Bacteroidota; class Bacteroidia; order Chitinophagales; family Saprospiraceae; genus Lewinella. Next base: position 765 of record JBCDIR010000060.1, read on the forward strand.
CAAGCCGATGCACTCGTGGGGCGCGACGTCACTAGCACCTATCCAGCGGAAACTACCGCTGAAATTCCTAGCCTCGGACACGTTAGTCAACTCAATGCCGAAGCTATTCTAGCCCTACGTCCCGAGATCATCTTCGTGGAGGCGGACCAAGCAAAGCAATCTTCCGTGCTGGATCAACTGAGTGGTTCTTCCGTAAAAGTGGTCCCGATTCAAACGGAGTATTCCCTGGCTAACGCAGGAAAGATCGCTGAACAACTGCAGGCGCATATGCCCATTGCTCCCGAGCGGGTAGCTGCACTCCTTCAACAAAACGAAAATACCCAAGCTCGCTTACAAAAGACGCTGAGTAACGTAAAAGAGTCTCCTAAAGTACTGTTCATCTACGCACGCGGTGCGGGACGTTTACTGGTTGCGGGTACAGAAACGAGTGCTTCGACCGTCATTGACTTGGCGGGGGGTACCAATGCTATCCAATCCTTTACGGGGTTTAAAGCGCTCAATAGCGAAGCCCTCATTGAGGCACGGCCTGACGTCATTCTGATGTTTACCAGCGGTCTAGCTAGTTTAGATGGTAAAAAGGGCTTGGCGCAAATTCCCGGTATGCTGCAGACTCCTGCTTTTCAGCAAAATCGCATCATCGCAATGGACGGCCATTACCTGACGGGTTTTGGTACGCAAGCTGGACAAGCCGTAGAAGAATTGGCCCGAAATATTCACCAAATTCCCTAACACTTGCGCGTCCCTAAAGCCATATCAAGTCCCTTCACCTTTGTCGTACTCTTGGTACTGGTCGCCTTCGTGTCCGCTTCCTTGGGTGCCTTTGCAGTGAGTGGCGAACAGTTCTGGCAAGTCCTGACGGGCGCGGGCGACCCTACGGTGCAATTTTTATTGTTGGAGATTCGCTTTCCGCGGATTGTCCAGGCGGCACTGGTAGGAGCGGGGCTGGCCATTGCTGGTGCGGCTATTCAGGGGCTTTTCCGTAATCCGCTAGCCGACCAAACCCTTATCGGCGTTTCCTCGGGTGCTATGTTGTTTGCGGTTTTGGCCATCGTGTTTTTAAATACGCTTTTAGCGCAAGTAGCCGCTTGGTTACAACAAACGACGGTAGGAATAGCCGCTTTTTTGGGTGGTTTACTCACTACTTTTCTGGTGTACCGCTTGTCGCGTAACGGGCGAACTACCTCCGTGATGACGATGTTGCTGGCCGGAATTGCCATCTCCGCTTTTGCGGCGGCGGTCACGGGCGTTTTCATCTACCTTTCCGACGATCAGCAATTGCGGGATATTACTTTCTGGAGTATGGGCAGTCTGGGCGGTGCCAACTGGTTACAAGTGGGGCTGCTTTTACCGCTCGTGGGCTTGGGCATAGTAGGTTTATTGCGCTACGCTAAACCACTAAACGCTATTATTTTGGGCGAATCTGAAGCGGCCTACTTGGGTATCCCCGTAGAAAAGATCAAGGCGAGAATTATCGTACTAACGGCGCTTATCGTTGGACTGTGTATTTCGGTCAGTGGTATTATCGGCTTTGTAGGACTGATTATCCCGCACTTTTTACGTTTATTGCGTGGCCCGGATTATCGGTATTTACTGCCCGCTTCGGCCCTGTTGGGGGCTATCTTCTTGGTGCTGACGGATACACTGGCCCGGACTATTATCGCTCCGGCTGAATTGCCCATCGGCATCCTGACGGCGGTCATCGGCGCACCTTTCTTCCTGTGGTTGTTGCTGCGGCAACGTCAACAACAAATGGCCTTATGATAGTCGTAAAAAACTTAGCGGTCAACAAGGGTGGACAGTCCATCGTTCGGGGCATCAATTTACAAGTTCGCCCGGGGCGTATTAGCGTGCTACTGGGTAAGAACGGAGCGGGAAAATCCACGGTACTGGAAGCGCTGACCGGGAAAAATACCTTCAGCGAGGGCAACATCACCTGGGACAATTACCCACTGACGAAGTTAACCAACCAAACGCTGGCCCAACGGCGGGCGGTACTGTCGCAGTCCGTTACCGTGCCATTCGCCATCACCGTACAGCAGTTGGTGGAAATGGGAACTTACGTAGCTACGGAAGCCTTGCCCAACCAAAAAATTGCTAGTCTCGTAGAGGAGGCACTGACGACGGTTGGTTTATCCACTTTCGGTACCCGCAACTTTCAGACCCTCTCCGGTGGGGAACAAAAACGTGCCCTACTCGCTAAATGTCTCGTGCAGCTCAACTGCTGTCACTGGGCAGATGTCAATAAATATTTATTTTTGGACGAACCCACGGCGGGGCTAGACATGGAGCAACAGTTCCATTTGCTAGCTTTACTCAAGCGCTTGGTTCGTCGCCGTCAGATCGGAGTACTGGCGGTAGTACACGATGTGAACCTGGCCGCTCAGCTGGCGGATGAGTTGATTTTACTCAAAGCGGGACAAATTGCCACTACGGGTTCGCCGGGGGAAGTGTTGACGCCTGAGCTATTACAAGAAGTATTTTCGGTAACGGCCAGGGTTCATCCGCACCCCGTATTGGACTGCCCTTACGTGACTTTATTACCACACCAGCCAACGGCTCATTCCGCATCATTTTCCAATTCTACGTACTAAAAACGCTTACATGACCAATCTAGCTGCCTCCTTACGCCAACGCGTGCAACAACTCAAACCGGACCATCCGCGGCTGCGCAGCCGTGATTTAGCGACTCGCTTAGGGGTGAGTGAGCTAGAAGTCGTTTCCCTGGATATTGGCCACCACGTGACCCGACTGACGGGCGATTGGAAGAGCCTCCTGCAGGGCGTCAAAAACGTAGGACGCGTTATGGCGCTTACGCGTAATGCCCACTGCGTACACGAGCGCAAAGGGGTATACGACAACCTCAAATTTTACGGCGGGGCGCACAATATGGGCGTAGCCGTAAATCCCGATATTGACCTACGGTTCTTTATGAACGAGTGGACATACGGCTTAGCCATTGAGATGGACCGGGGTAAGTACGGCATCCTGTACGGCTTACAATTTTACAATGCCAAAGGGGAAGCGGTACACAAGATATATACGACTCCCAGCTCAAAAGTGGCGGCTTTCAAACGCTTGGTCGAACTCTTTACGGCAGACGAACAAGAACCCATCGTACTGACGGACCGCAGCCCTGCCGCCGCAACGGTAGCCCTGCCGGATGCACAAATTGATCAAGTAGGTTTTCAGCAGGCTTGGCGCAATTTAGAGGATACGCACGATTTCTTCAGTATGCTCAAAAAATACGAAGTAACGCGCACGCAGGGACTCCGGATGGCACCGGAGGGCTTCACTGAAAAAGTACCCAACGAGGCCGTAGTACAAGTGCTCGAAGCCGCCGCTGCGGGTGAGGTATCCATTATGTGTTTTGTACACAGTAAGGGGTGTATTCAGATTCACACCGGCCCCGTTCAGCAACTGAAAACGATGGGCGATTGGTACAATATTTTGGACGAAGCCTTCAATTTGCACCTGGACCTATCCGGTGTACACGAGACTTGGGTGGTCAAGAAGCCTACTAAGGACGGAATAGTGACCAGTCTGGAGCTGTTCGATGCTGATGGCAACCTGATCGTCTACTTCTTCGGTGCGCGCAAGCCAGGACAAGTAGAATTGGAAGCGTGGCGCGAAATCATCGCCAAAGTCACCCAAGAAGCAGAGGCCGATGTGTGAGTATATTATCATTGCTAAAGATGGCCCTGCTACGGTGCGTTACTGCTTTCACTGTAAGACGTACAGTCTTGCCTACGAAAACATCTTGCTCAACATGAGCGAAAACGGGATGGAGGATTTCAAAAATTGCCTACTCCAGTGTTACGACTATCACCTTTGTCATCAAGACCAAGAGCGCTTTTACGAGCGTGATATTCGCTTGAACACCAAGGTAGACGGCTTGCAAATGATGTTTTCGTTAGCGGAACTGAGCCAACTAATAGCTATACTACAAGAAGCGCAATTCGCCTGCATGGGGCGCTAAAAGCGAATTCAGTCGAACTAAAATTGAATGGATATGAGGAGCTTATGGATACTACTTAGTTGTTGCGTGTTCACTGCCACGCTGTTGGCGCAAACGGAAGCCGACCTAGCGGCTTTGGATTCCATTTATAAGACACTCGAGTTGTCGGACGTCGTGGTTACGGCGCAGTACGCTCCTACCTCAGCAGAAAACGCCATTCACCCCATCAAGGTCATCAAGGCGGAAGAGATGAAAGCGCAGGGGCAATTGAACCTCACCGAGGTTTTGACCAATCAGCTGAATCTGCGCGTTTCCAGCGATCCTTTTCTAGGCAATGGTCTTCGTATCCAGGGCATCGGCGGCGAGAATGTACAAATCATGCTGGACGGCGTCCCCATGGTGGGACGTTTGAACGGCAACATTGATTTATCGCAAATTAACCTCCACAACGTAGAGCGCATTGAGATCATCGAAGGCGCTATGTCCGCCCTTTACGGTAGCAATGCGGCGGGTGGCGTCATCAATATTATTACCAAGAAGTCGCAGTTGCGCACCTTCCAAATCAACAGTTCCAACCAGTACGAAAGTGTCGGTATTTGGAATAATTCCCTGTCCTTGGGCGCGAGCTGGAAGGGATTCTACGCCTCGGGGGCTGTAGCGCGTAACCACTATATTTTTGCCCCGGTAGATAGTTTTCGGGTGTTAGAAACGGTTACCGTTAACGGAGAAGAAGTAACCCGCAAGAAAGAACCCTGGAACCCTAAGTTGCAGTCCAATACCGACGGAATCCTGCGTTACAGCACGGGAGATTCCCTGAGTATTACGTATCAGTATCGCTATTTTGAGGAAGAACTGGCTAACTACGGTGAGATTCGTCGCCCGCAGTTTCGGCCCTACGCTTTTGATGATTATTACAATACGGAACGCCACGACCACAGCTTTTCCCTGGAGGCCTACCTCGGCGATCACCTTTACCTGAATACTACCACTGCGTACAATCAGTATGATCGCATCGTTCGGGGCGAACGACTGGAAATAGAACCGGACACTTCTAGTCTCGTACCCGGCGAGCAGGACACCTCCGTTTTCAATACGCTACTCCACCGTACCGTATTCACTACCCGTACCGACACGCCTTGGGACGGACAATTAGGTTTTGAATACCTGGACGATACGGGACAAGGAGGCCGCATTATCGACGAAACCACCGATCCGATTAATGCTTCCGAAATCCAAAATTTTGCTTCCTGGCTGGGGTTAACTTACCGCTTTGATGATAACCTACAAGTCCAGGGAAACCTCCGCTACGGCTACAATTCCAAGTACGATCATCCGTGGATTCCCGCCCTCAACGTACACTGGCAGCCCACTCGTCGTTGGGATATTAAAGCGGGTTACGCACGTGGATTTCGGGCACCGAGTTTGAAGGAACTCCACTTCAACTTCATCGACATTAACCACTATATCATTGGTAATACCAACCTTGAAGCAGAGTATTCCGAAAATGCGTCCATCACCTTACAACACGAAACCCTGCGGCGACCCGGCAATGAAATTACGACTACCCTGAAGCTGTTTTACAACAATATTGATAACCGCATCACCATCGCCGAATTTGAACCCAATCGGTTCAATTACCAAAACGTAGACCGCTTCCGCACCCGTGGAGCCAACCTCACTTTTGACTGTCGTTGGTGGAACTTTCTGGATGTAAAAGTAGCCGCTGCTTACACCCTTTTGCACAACAGATGGGCAGACGAATTTGAAAATGCGCAGGGCTTCACGGGACTGTATGAAATGCAAACGGAGGCTTCGGCGACCATCCCGTGGGTGGACACTCGCGTGGTGATGACGAGTCGTTATATTGGCCGACAAGTACGCTTCTACCAAGAGGCGGAACAACTCAAAGAAGGCTTCATCGGTGATTACCAACTGTTTAATCTGACGCTCAGTCGTCGCTTCTGGCAAGATCGTATTTTCGTAGCCGCCGGAGCGAAAAACCTCTGGAATGTAGATCGTATTCCCCTCACCGGGCAGGGCGGCGGTGCCCACAGCGGTGGGGGTGGCACCCAACTCATCGGCTGGGGACGGACGTTTTTTGTGCGTTTGCAGTATGATTGGTAGTGGAGTCGCTGCGCTCCTGGTATAGGGACTCGTTCGGCTGATGCCTCACTGTTAGTAGCAGGTAGAAGGACGCTGTCTCACACTTCTGACCGTCACTGCCTGTTCGGCAAAAGAGTACCACTCCCGCTCGCGAATGGTCTGGCTCGCCAGGATTTGTAATCCGAGCATCTTATCGAAGTCACAAACTTCAAAACAATAAGACGCTTATCGAAGAGATAATGTCATCAAGAAGCGTCTCCGACGCCAGCGGCCAGTTTGCTACCCTACCTACAACGGTATATTCCCATGCTTCTTCTTCGGCAGTTTTGCCACCTTGTTTTCCAGCATCGCAAAAGCCTTAATCAGCTTCCGACGACTGTTGCGCGGCAGAATCACTTCGTCAATGAAGCCGCGGCGGGCAGCATGGTAGGGGTTGGCAAACTTTTCGGCGTATTCCGCTTCTTTCTCGGCCAGTTTAGCGGCGGGATCGTCGGCGGCGTTAATTTCCTTGCGGAAGATGATTTCGCTGGCCCCTTTGGCACCCATCACTGCAATTTCGGCGGTCGGCCAGGCATAGTTGAGGTCAGCACCGATGTGTTTAGAGTTCATCACGTCGTAGGCACCACCGTAGGCTTTGCGCGTTATGAGTGTCACGCGCGGCACCGTCGCTTCGCTGAGGGCGTAGAGCAGTTTAGCGCCGTTGGTGATGATGCCGTTCCATTCCTGATCGGTTCCCGGTAAGAAACCCGGTACGTCTACCAAGACGAGCAGTGGAATATTAAAACAATCGCAGAAACGGGTAAAGCGCGCCGCTTTTTTGGAGCTATCTACGTCCAATACGCCCGCCAAACTGATCGGCTGATTAGCAACTATACCCACACTGCGCCCCGCTAGTCGAGCGAAACCCACTACGATGTTTTCCGCGTAGTCTTTATGAATTTCAAAGAAACTCTCCTCGTCGATGATGCCCTCGATCACCTCCCGCATATCGTAGGGTTGCTGGGCGTTTTCGGGGACGATGCCGTCCAGCACCTCCCGGATTTCTTCCCCGACGGTGTAGGGAAGCCGAGCGGGTTTTTCCTCACAATTTTGCGGTAGATAACTCAGCAATTGCTTGACTTTTGCTAAGCAGTCCACGTCGTTCAGGGCCGTTAGATGCGTTACGCCCGACTTCGTAGCGTGGGTGCTGGCTCCCCCCAGCTCTTCGGAGGTCACCTCTTCATTGGTAACCGTTTTGACCACGTTCGGTCCCGTCACGAACATATAGCTGGTCTGCTCCACCATCACGGTAAAGTCCGTCATGGCGGGCGAGTAGACGGCTCCACCTGCACACGGGCCCATAATGGCCGACAACTGCGGCACGACGCCCGAAGCCTGCACATTGCGGTAGAAGATGTCGGCGTAACCCCCCAGCGAGCGTACACCCTCCTGAATACGCGCCCCTCCGCTATCGTTCAGCCCAATCACGGGTGCGCCCATCTTCATGGCCATATCCATGATTTTGCAAATTTTCTCCGCGTGCGTCTCCGATAAAGACCCTCCGAAGACTGTAAAGTCTTGCGCAAAGACGTACACTAAGCGTCCGCTAATTGTCCCGTAGCCCGTTACGACACCGTCGCCGTAGAACTGCTGCTTTTCCATGCCGAAGTCCGTCGTACGGTGCGTCACTAGTACGCCGATTTCCTCGAAGGAGCCGGGGTCCAATAAAAAATGGATGCGCTCGCGGGCAGTCAGTTTGCCCTTGGCGTGCTGCTGGTCGATACGCGCTTGACCACCACCGAGGTAGGCAGCGGTGAGGCGTTGGTTGAGTTGGTCTAGGTTTTTGCTCATGTGGTTAGGCTTGCTGATGTGGGTAAGATGGCCCAAGATAACCAGTATTTAGGGCGTCCTCAAAAAGTCGACTATCCATCTAGCCCAAAGAGGCCCCTAGCAGACAGATGACCGAGGGATGGCTAGCCCAGATACGCCGATCAATCTTAAATCGTCGGCAGAGGGGTATGGCAGGGTCAATAAATGCTGA
>JBCDIR010000061.1:0-8819 GCA_038748735.1 Bacteroidota bacterium
GTCAACTGAATAAGACGACGAATTTCGGATTGCCAATCGTCGCGGGGATGCAAACTGGTGAGTAAGGTATCGCTCAGTAGCGTTTGCAAATCCAACCAACCGGAATTAACCCCCTGGGTGAGGATAGCAATGGCCGCTTCGGGCTGTTCAGCCAACGCGAAGCTGCGGATACCCAGTAGCAGTTCCTCCGTTCGCGCACTACGGCTAGCGTAAATCGTTTGACATTGCTCGCCCGCTGCTAGGTAGTCGCCTTGTGCAAAGAGCGTTTTGGCGGTAGTTAGTTGGGTTTGGAAATCCCTCTGGGCCACCCCACAGTTCAATACAAGTAATAAAGAAAGCAGTAGCAATACACGGTTCAGCATAAACAAATATTAAATTTTCTATTATAAGACGTTATTCAAGTAAAAAAGTTACTTATCCGCTCACGAGATTTGTCCTACACGGATAAGCCCGTCCAAGGGTCACAATACCTCCAACGCTTCTAACAGGCCGTCCCACAGCCAATCAACCTCCTCCAGTCCGCAGTAAAAGCGGACCATTGTCCAAGGAATAGGACTATCCGGTCGGCCCGGAATATTGTAAAAGGCAGCAGTAGGCAGTGCCAGCGACTCGTGTCCGCCCCAACTGACGGCCATTGCGAACCGACCGGAAGCGAGTAAACGCTCGGCGAAAGTCTCCATTTGCGGTAAGCTATCCGCCCGAAAATGCACGGAAAACAAACCGCCCGCACCCCGCATTTGTCGCTGAGCTAGTTTGTACTGCGCAAAGCTAGGAAGCAAAGGGTGCAGCACTTCTTGGACCTTCGGGTGTGCCTCCAAACGCTTGGCGATCTCCAGTGCCGTAGCGTGGCTACGCTGCATCCGCAGCTCCAGCGTCCGTAAGCCGCGGATGACCAAAGCGGCATCGTGCGGGCTGATGATGGGCGCGAGGGTCATATACTCCGCTTGAAAAATTTGCTGCAAATACGTGCGACTCCCACAAATGCAGCCGACCATTACGTCGCTGTGGCCATTTAGGTACTTGGAACCGGAATGAATAATCAAGTCGATGCCGTAGTCCGCCGGATTTTGAAAAATCGGCGAGGCGTAGCTGTTATCAATCATGGAAACGAGACCGTGCCGCCGGGCAATTTCCGCACAAGCGGCCAAATCCTGGCACTCGAAAGTGAGCGAATTAGGGCTTTCCAAAAACAAGACTTTGGTATTAGCCTGTACCGCATCGGCCACCTGTTGCGTATCCGTACCGTCCACAAAAGTCGTTGTAACGCCGAAGCGCGGCAGGTAATCTTGTAGCAAGAGTTTAGTCCAAGTGTAGGGTGCATTGACGCAAACCACGTGGTCGCCCTGCCCTACCTGACTCAGGATGGCTGCGGAAATAGCTCCGCTACCACTGCTGCACACTAGCGCGTCTTCGGTGCCTTCCAGTGCGGCTAGCTTCTCGCGTAAAATTTTGACGGTAGGATTATTACCCCGCGTGTAGAGATGGGCATCGTATTCGCTGGCGAAGGCGTTGCGGAACGCGTCCAGGGTCGCAAAAGCGAAATTGCTAGACTGAATAATGGGTGGCGCAACGGCCCCGAAGTACTGGCTACGGTCTTCACCGAGGTGGTTAAGAATATGGCTTAAATTCATAGTTTTCTACGTTTCGTAGACAATTGATGGAGGACAGCAGCTTGAGTTTACGTTTTGTAAACAAAAAAAAGAGCAGTTTACCAATTAGTATTACTAGCCCTTGGTCACCACCGGATATTTGCATCATAACAAAAAGAATAATCTAAATCACAAAGTTATGACACGCATTTTCATCATCATCGCATTAATTTTGCCCACTTTTTTGACGGCCCAAGTTACTGGTAAAACCTGGAACAAAGGGATTCAATTAACTGCTGGTTCTAGTACGGTAACGTACAGCCGGTCAGACCGCACGGTCAACCAAGAAGTCGATACGGGGGAGCAGGAAAATTTCCACCTGGGCATCCACGCCGGTTACCCCATTGGTAAAAATACTTACCTCGGCCTGGGGGTCGGAATGACAAGACTAGTAAATACTTACGAAAACGGAGGCGCTCTCACACAGTTTACGAACCGTGCGCCTGCGGAGGATCAAATTGCCCCCGGAAATATTCGCCTACTCGAAGCGACGGTCAATAGTAGTGGAATAAACATCCCTATTTTCATTGAATACGATTTTCAGAAGAAGAATAAAAATCGGGATGGACTGCGTATGCGCGTCGGCGTACGGAACCAGTTTTTTACTGGACATCGCTTTAGCTTCGAGGCCCAGCAACCTCGGGAGCGTATTTTTGATGGTAGTGAACTAAACGCTCCCCTTGGCTGGCTATTGTTACCTTTTATCGTGGGGGACGCCATTGCGGGTGACGAAAAACCCATCAACCTCAGTAGTACCGATTATTACGAAGACGTAAGCCAGCACTACGCTGACCGTCAGCGCAGCTACGCAGCTGATATTTTCCTGCAAGTAGATATTCCTTTATTTACTCGTACCCTACAAGACCACTTTGCATTTACCATCGCTTATCATCATACCGTACGGCCCGTGAGTTCGCTCGTAGGTCGCTCCAACGGTGCCACTTTTGGCTTAACGATACAATTCTAGATTTTTTCCGTCCCGGATTTTCCTTAGCACGAGAATTCGGGACCTTTGTGTTGTGCAACTATTCACTACTAGTCTTCCTTTTTAGCTGATTCTTAAGTGCTTTTAACACCGACATAACGCTATATACTCATCAAACACCCGATGTTTGCGCTATTAGAAAACATTCATTGCAAGCAAACAATAATGCGAAACCTACCCATTCTCTTTAGCCTTTTCCTCTTGGCTTCCACAACGGCCTGTATACCAGAACCTACTGCTTATCCCTACCGTCCGGCGGACGAAATCGTCGCCGAAGCAGAACAATTATCGGCTGATTTGGAGGACTACATCATCGGCTGGTTAGACGGGGAAAACCTCGCTCAAATTCCCGCTGAACTCATTCCAGACGGCATTGTGGATGCACATTCTTTTGAGCTCATGCACCCCGACAGCGCGACCTTTGAAGATACCTGGGCGTGGCGTTTTGCACAACCCATCAATACCGATAGTCTTTACAACAGCTTACCAGACCCCAACGTGACGTATTTGCTGTTGGGTCCAGCCCTAGTTCCCTACGGTAGCAAGGTGCATTTAGAAGGCGAATTTCCGCGTTGCCGGTTTTTTAGTTTTCAAATGAGTCAATCGCTCTCGGGGGAGGAATACATCTACGACCGGGCCTTCGGTGGGGCCGAAACCAGTATCGCCGACGTAGACATTGAGCCGTTGCCAGGACACACCAACCCGTTTCGTCTCGGGGCGGACCGCACCGCTGCGGATCGGTCGTACCACGTCACTTTCAATTTACAAACGGGCAATTCCGTAGCGTTGAGCAACGGAAACTTTGCTGCTCCCTACCGCTATCCCGGTAATGAACGCTTCGGTGGTTTGATCCAGTACCAGGGTCCCTGGGGACTGACGGGTGGTTTCAATGGTATTACGCCAGGTACGGGGGAATGGAACATGGGTGGCCTCTGGGTAAGGATTTATGCTCCCGACGGTACCGATCCACTCGGCGGCGTAGCCATGCCCAAAGTTTCCTACGAGTTGCCCGACGGACGACGCTACTTCATCACGGCCAACTTCGATAATCTAATTGAAAAGGCGGGTGCCACGGTCCCCGCACAGGAAAGCTATACTGCCCCCAACGCTAATATTAGTCCGGACTTGGGGTGGCAAAAATCTTACGGCATTTTACTCAACATTCTGAGCGGCGTTGCTCAGGCCAATAATTGGGTCCACCCGGATTCGTTGGCTAAAATTAGAGCCGTAGACCTGGGCGTAACCGGACGGGCAGCAGACGCCCCAGCTCCCCGCAACTACGAAGCCCACGCAACGATCAACAACTACACCAGCTACCTGGGGAAGTACGTCCGCCTGGATACGGGACAGGTCGCCATTTTTACGGGTAAACTCCCTACTTTTCCCGATACGCGCCACGACGGGATCACGACTATGATGGATGCCCAGTGCCGCTATTGGTCGCTCATCGGTTACGACAACGATCCTTTCTTTGCAGCGCCTGGGTCCGCCGTCTGTGGCATCCTCGACGACGAAGTCATCCTAGACGAAGACCGCAATTACATCATCGTACTCTCCCGTGAGGAGGACCGCCCCGCCGGAGCTACCGCAGAAAACGGGGTCAGTTGGGTCGATTGGGGTCCTACTATGGACCTCGGCTTCATTCTCCGTACCGTCACCCTGGGCAACGACTGGAATTTTGACCAAAGTCCCACGGCCCCTAGCTTACCGTGGTCTACCGGAGACCTCACCTCCCCCAGCTACGACTCTACGCTGATCGGACAAAACTGGCACCGGGGTTATATGGGGTGCTATTTGCCACAGCTCACCATCCTTTCCACAGAAGCATTCGACGCCTTACCCGCCAACCTCAGCGTAACGGACGTCCCCATCCAGATCAGTGATCGCTACGAATTAGGCTTGAGTAGCTCCGCCAATGCGACCATCACGGCCAGTGCAACCGACGCCATGAGTTCAGCTACTTTTGCCAATGATTACGACCTCAGTTCCCTCTGGCTATCTCCTCTCCTGGAACAACAAACACAGCAAGAGTGGGTCACCATCGACCTAGGGGGTGAGCAAATCATCTCCGGCGTCAAAATCATCTGGCCGTTGTTGCTGCACGCAACGGACTACCAGCTGCTGGTGTCCAACGACAACGAAAACTGGACTCCTTTCTATAGTAATAATGCAGGGGACGGATTGGTGGATGTTGTCCAACATCTTCAAGGTGTGCAAGGGCGCTACGTTCGGCTAGCAATGAACAGCGCCGTTTTGTTCAACTACGGCTTACACAACTTCGAGGTCTACTCCCCTGCTACGGACTGTCTGGCGGAAAGTCCCGTAGCAACGACTACCGTAGTTGCGCCAACGGAAACCCTGCATATCTACCCCAACCCCACGAGCGGGCCGCTACGTTTGGATTGTAATGCGGACCAATGGCCAGCAACGATTTCGGTTTTTAATGTCAATGGGCAATTACTCCAAACTACCAATTACCATCCGAATTTTAACCTGACTCACCCCAGCGGCGTCTATTATTTAGTCGTGACGGGTAACGGTCAGCGCTACGTCAATCGGGTCGTGAAGCTGTAATTTGCTGCTGGATTGGTAAAACAGTGTCGACGTACTATCTTAGTGCGTCGATACTATGAACTTGTTTATCCAGACCAGTGCAGCTATGTTTCCGTTGTATTTGAGAACGGCGCTATTCCTCCTCGGACTGGGCTGTTTTCACATTTTGGTGGCACAAACACGACAAGTGCAGACCTTTACGGTGGCTGATGGCTTGGCGCAATCACAGGTGTACGCCGTGCTCGCGGACAGCCGGGGGTACATTTGGGCGGGTACCCAGGGGGGCGGACTTGCTCGGTACGACGGAATCGACTTCACGACTTTTTCGGATGTGAACGGCTTGGCAGACAACTACGTACAAGCCCTCCACGAAGGCCAAAGCGGCGACCTTTGGATCGGGACGCGTCGGGGCCTTTCCCGCTTCGACGGTCGACAGTTTTACAACCAACTTCCTTACCAGTCCATCTTGGCCATCGCTGCGGATGGGGCAGACTTCTACGCCCTCTCCTTTGACGCCATTTTTAAACAAAACGGAACGGATTGGGACAGCATTCCCTTTCCAAAGCCTTACTTGCGGGTCTACGATTTGCTAGTACGTGAGGGGCGAATATTACTAGGTACCGACCGAGGAGCTTGGGCTTACGAACGCAACCGTTGGCAACAACTACGGGCGGATTTTCCGGCTGCGCACCAAGTGTGGGCGCTGGAGCAAATTGGTCCCAATACCGCCTACGCTTTGGCCCCCGGTGGGCAATTGTTCCGTGTGGGCCGTGACTCACTTTTAGAACGGCCGATACCCGCCCAAACGCCGACGGTATATTACGTTGACCAAACCGGTACGACTTGGTTGGGGACACAAAACGAAGGTGTTTTTTACCTACCCAAAGATCGTAGCCAATGGCAGCGCATTCGCCGCCGGGATAACCTGGGGAGCAACCACATTCGCGCCATCACGGAAGATCGGTGGGGAAACATCTGGGTAGGTACGTCGGGTGGCGGTCTGAGTGTGTTGCGCCAAGCCCCTTTTCGCGCCTACGACACCCAACACGGACTCCCCGCCCGGGAAGTGTACGCCCTAGCACAGGACGACTCGCTAGGCATCGTGTTTAGCAACGGCAATAAGGGCGTTTTTCGATTGACGGCGGACGGTCCCGTCCCCTTGGTGACGCCCCAGGACATTCGGACTAGCAAAATTAAAAGCTTACACATCGATAGCGCCCAGAATCTCTGGCTAGCTACCCCCGGCAACGGTCTTTACCTCAAAACGGACAGTAGCGAATACGCAGTAACAAGTTGTGGAAAATACGTCCTTGATTTACAGGCTATTCCTAATAGCGACAACTGGTGGGTCGCCACGGCCTACGAAGGACTCAGCCTGCTGCAAGTCACCGAGGATTCGACGGGCTTGCAATTCAGCTGCCGTTCCTACGGGCGGGAAGCAGAACTTCCGCTCGGACGCATCGAAAGTCTGTACCTAGACCGCCGCGGGCGCTTACTCATTGCGTACCGCGATAGTGGCCTAGCTTGTTGGACACCCGGCAAATTACACTGGCAACTGCGCACGACTGACGGACTACCCAGCAATAACGTACGTGCCGTACGCCAGGACAGTATTGGCTATTACTGGTTGGCTACCGCACGGGGCCTCGTACGCGTAGGCGAAAGTTCACAAGGACCGCAGCTACGCGTTTTTCGTAATACGGAAGGTTTGCAATCGAATAACTTGTACAGTCTCACGTTGGACCAGCATCAGCACCTCTGGGTCGGTAGCGAACGCGGCGTAGATCATTTGGAGTTGGACGCGGCCCGCAACCCTCGGCAAATCACTTTCTACGGCCGTGATGAAGGTTTTACGGGGATTGAAAATTGCACCAACGCCGCCCTGACGGTCCCCGATGGTACCCTGTGGTTCGGCACTATGAACGGTTTAATGCAGTACAATACCGCCCCGCAGCGTACGAATAACCGACCGCCTCCTACCCTAGCCCTACGGGACGTGCAACTGCGCTACCGCTCCGTGCGTGACAGCATTGGACAACAATTACTGAGTCCGTGGGGATCATTACTGCCAGGGGAAATCACCTTGGAATACGCACAAAACCAAGTGGGTTTTCAACTCCAAGCCGTGGACCAGATACAGGCGGATGCCGTACAGTATCAGTGGCAATTAGCCGGTTGGGAACAACAATGGTCGCTGCCCAGTGCGCAGGGAAATGCCAGCTACGCTAATTTACCCCCGGGACAATATACCTTCCGGGCACGCGCCATTGGCAGTGGAAATCGCCGGAGTGAAGTACTAAGCATTCCGGTGGAGATTATTCCCGCCTTTTGGCAAACGGTGCCATTTAGAATCACCCTCCTTGTAGCGTTGATCGTTTTGGCGTTGCTCCTAGTGTGGACGGTATTTCGGCGGTACCGCCGCCAGCAGGAACGCATCGCCGAGCGCCTCCGCCTGGATAATCGTTTACTCGAACTGGAACAAAAAGCGCTACAACTGCAGATGAATCCGCATTTTCTTGCCAATGCGTTGCAGGGTATTCAACACGAACTCCTAACCGGCGCACACGAAAGAGCCAATCGCTACCTAACGAAATTTGGCGCGCTGATGCGGTCTACGCTCCACCATTCGCGCAGTAATCGTATTCCCCTCAGTGATGAAGTAGAGAACCTGCGTCACTATCTAGACTTAGAGCGTTTTCGACTCAGCGAACGCTTCGAATACGCGTTTCACTTTGCGGAAGCGTTGGAAGTCGACCTCATCGAAATCCCTCCGATGTTACTACAGCCGTTTCTAGAAAACGCCATTCATCACGGGCTACGTAGTAAACAGACTGGTGGACGAATCGACATTACCATAACGGAGGAAAGTACAGCCGTTTTATTGGTCAAAATCGCGGATAACGGCATTGGCCTCCGGGCCAGCGCTACGCAAAAAGCAGCCGGACACCAATCTACAGCCCTGCGGGTCATCAAAGAGCGTCTGACCTTACTTGGAGCAGAAGACACGGCTTTCCAAATGGAAGAGCAGCGGAGCGAAAACGGTACTACAACTGGCGTCCTAGTCACGGTGCGCTTACCGATTCTGGATGGAAGCTAAGCACTAACCTTCCTTCTTGGCCTCCTCTTCAGCTAGCAGACCCATCTCACGGGCGCGGCGTTCCCAATTGCGGCGAGCCAGCGCTTGCATGTCTACCGTATTGTCCATTTCGTCCACGATTTCGAGACCGAGGAGGGTTTCGATCACGTCTTCAAAGGTCACAATGCCCGCCATTCCGCCAAATTCATCCACAACGAGGGCGATGTGTTCTTTGGCTTTGAGCATATCGTCGAAAGTAGACTGGATGGGTTGGTTTTCTTTAACGATCGTAATTGGCCGTGACACCTCCTTTAGGTTAAGGTCCCCTTCTTGGTTGATCATCTTTTCTAAAATGATGTCCTTAAGCACGTAGCCCGTAATTTGATCTTTCGATTCTTTAAAGATGGGAACTCGGCTAAACGGCAAGGGCGTATTTTTTTGGTAAAACTCACGGATAGATAAGGTCTCATCCACCGCTTTGACGACCGTGCGAGGTGTCATAATGGAACGCGTCTCAATTTTGTTAAACCGCATTAAATTACCGATAATCCGCGAC
>JBCDIR010000062.1:0-8819 GCA_038748735.1 Bacteroidota bacterium
CTACCCCATGCAACTCTACCTCGACAAGCGAGGCAAGCGCGTCACCGGACGTGCCTACATCTACCTCACCCACGAACGGGTACTGGAAACGGAACTGACGGGCCGCCTCTACGATGACCTTTCCATTTACGTCGACGAGACGAAATTTATCCCCAACGACTATTTTACTACGGCACCGGATTTTTTGCGCAAATTTCAGTTCATCTGGCGGCGAAGCATCAGCGGTAGCTCGCTCAATGGCTACTGGCAACAGATTACGGATGAGGTTTTCGATACGAAGCGGCAACGCGGGCGGGTCTACTTGAAAAAGATCACGAACGAGAAGGCGTGACGCTTGCTCTCGTCCTTGAGCTGGGATGCGGTTGGCAAAAGTCACTTTCAGCGCAACTCGCACTGACGCTCCGGCCTAACTTCCGAATACAAACCTTTCCCATCCTATTTAACAAACTCCGCTTCAATTTCTTCCAGACTCTTGCCACGTGTTTCGGGCAAAATTTTGAGGAAGAGCAAGAAGCCAAAGGCAGCAATGAGGCCGTAGATCAAGAAGGTAGTGGCGTTGCCCAAATTGGCTAATTCCCAGGGAAAGACGCGGGCGACCAACCAACTGGCGAAGCCATTAATAAACCCGATGAAACCGATGGCCAATCCCCGATAGCGATTGGGGTACAACTCCGACAGCATGACCCACATGACCGGCCCGAGTGAGAAGGCAAAACAAGCGACAAAGACGAGGATACCCACCATAACGATGGTGCCGTTGATGGTGGTGGCTTTTTCCAAAATTTCGCCTTCGTACTTGTTATACTGGTTATCACCGAAGGCAGATTTCATCGCATTTTTGAAGTCGACATCGTTGTCAAACGTTTTCCCGAAATGGTCACCGGTTTCTACCACCTCAACCCCTTCAATGGTAAGCAGATCCCCAAGTTCAAGCGTATAGGTAGCGTTTTTGAACCCCCAAAAGCAGAGTAACATACTGAGCGCAATACCACCAATACCAAACAACAGCAGCGGACGACGTCCAAAGCGGTCAATCGTAATCATGGCTACCACGGTAAAGACGACGGAAGTGAGGCTTAGCCACACGCCGGAGGCAAAAGCCGCATCGGTGCCAATCCCCAATTGTTTGAAAATGGAGGTCGCGTAGAAGTAAACGGCGTTGATACCGGTGATTTGCTGGAGGATACCCACGGCGATTCCCACCCACAGGATGTAGCTCAGGGCAGGAGAAAACAACTCCACAAAGCTAGTAGACGTCTGCTCCTGATCACGCTGGATATTTTCTTGAATGGCCGCAAATTCTTGTTCAGAAACGGGTGGGCCGTGCAGTTGGTCCAGTACGTCTTTGGCTTCGTCTTCCTGGCCTTTGAGCATAAGCCAGCGGGGACTGCGCGGCACGAAAAACAAGAGGAGTAAATAGAGCACGGCCGGGGCAAATTCGATGCCCAGCATCCAGCGCCAAACATTTTCGTCGGTCAGACCGTAGGCCCCTTTGTTGTTGAGTTCGTTAAGGTAGTAATTGCACAAAAAGGCCGCAAAAAAGCCCAATACGATATTGAGTTGTTGGACCGAAACGAGCGTACCACGTTTTTCTGCCGAGGCAATTTCGGCAATGTAGCTCGGGGCAATCACGAGCGCAGAACCGAAGGCCAAACCGCCGAGTACCCGGGCGTAGTAGAGCGTTTCGTAAGACCCCGCGTAGGCCGACCAGATAGCGGATACCGCGTACAAAAACGCCACGATTTTGAGCAAAATACGCCGTCCTAAATAGTCACTCAGGCGGCCAGCGACCAACATCGTAAACATGGCGGCTAGCGTAGGGGCAGAGACGATTCGGCTAACCTCGTCATCGGTCAATTCTAAATAAGGAGTGGCAAAATTCATCACGCCCGAAATAATGCCCGCATCGAAGCCGAACAAGAAACCGCCCAGGGAGACGGTGATGGCGATGAAGATCATTTGTTTGCTGATTCCTTGGTTTTCCATCTTGGATTGATTGTTTCCAAACAAAGGACACACATTAACCGTATTTGACCAAATTTTAGGCTACTACATCACTACATCAAGGGGCATTCGTGCGGAATTTAAAATTGGATACCGTCCGGTATTTAATTTCTAATTACGTTACTTAGACTCATTCTGAATAAGTGTGTGCGTCCAAAAACGGTGTTCCTTACAAACCCGTGACACGTCAATCTGATCCGAATATTACCTTTGTTGTTAACAAGCAAATAGCTTTTGTTGAGTGTCACATTTATGTTGCAAGATTACAAAATACTGACTGTCACCCATCGTAGGACGAACCTGAAAAAAATCAGCCAGTTTGCCATTGGCACTGATAATCAGGAGTTTGTGTCTGAAAAATTAGCGGATTTACAGCGTATTTTCCAACTCGACGAATGTTACTACACTGCTACTTGCAATCGCGTTCTCTTCCTGTTCACTACTACGGAGCCGCTTACGCCCAACTTTGTTGAACAATTTTTCCAATTTATCAATAAGGAGCTATCCGCCGCGGACATCGCGGAACACGTCCAGACTTACGAAGGAATGGATACGGTGCGGCACTTCTACGAGGTGGGTGCGTCGGTAGATTCTTTGGTGGTGGGAGAGCGCCAAATCTTAGGTCAGTTGCGCGAAGGTTATGCGCAGTCCGAAGCCCGTGGGCAGGTGGGTTATGCCCTCCGTTTGTTGCAGCAACACATGATAGTGGCGGCCAAAGACATTTACGCCAATACCCGTATTGCACAGAAGTCGCTCTCGGTAGCGGCTTTGGCAGTACGCAAGCTACTGGCCCATCAGTTGCCCAAAAATGCCCGTATTCTTCTCGTGGGTGCGGGGCAAACCAACGTACTCATCAGCAAGTTTTTGGTAAAGTACGAATTCAACAACGTTACGGTCTTCAATCGCAGTCCGGAACGCGCCGTTTCCCTGGCCAATAAGTTTCAAGGAACGGGTCACGCCCTGACGGAACTCAACGATTACCAAGCAGGTTTCGACTGTATCGTCGTGTGTACGGGTGCGCAAGAGCCGATATTACAGACGGAGACCATTCGCCAACTCCTCGCCGGAGAAGACGCTAAGGACAAGGTCATTGTAGACCTAGCTATCCCCCATAACACGGCTAAGGAAGCAGTGGAAGAACTCGGTTTCCACTACATCGAAATTGAAGGCTTACGCGAATTGGCCGAAGAGAATCGGGCCTTCCGCGAGCGGGAACTCGTTGTCGTCCGCGAACGCCTAGAAAACAGCCTCGCCGAATTTCCTAAGCTCTACCAGCAGCGCCGCTTGGAGTTAGCGATGCGTGAAGTACCTACCCAAATCAAGGCCGTCCGCCAGAAAGCGCTCAACGAAGTCTTCGCCAAGGACCTAGAAAACCTGGACGACGAGGCCCAGGCGCTCATCAACGAAATGCTCGTGTACATGGAGAAGAAGTGTATCGGCATTCCCATGCGTGTGGCGCGGGAGCAGTTGTTGGAGT
Organism: Bacteroidota bacterium; assembly: GCA_038748735.1. GTDB lineage: Bacteria > Bacteroidota > Bacteroidia > Chitinophagales > Saprospiraceae > Lewinella. The sequence goes on from JBCDIR010000062.1 coordinate 3,482, forward strand.
GATTTCCCTTTGTTTTTGGCTGTTTTAGCTTGGTTATCACGGAGTACGTAGAGGGACTCACGGAGGGACGCCGAGTATTTTCTAGTGCGGCTTTTCCAGGTGACTTATAGTGTGTTCTTCTTGCTACTGCTCTCGCGTGGTTATCACGGAGGGCGTAGAGTATTCTTTGTGTGACCTTACCTAGTGGGTCAACCCAGCAGGGTTCGAATCGCCTACTTATTTTCTAATTGATTATAGTAAAGCAGACTCTCCTCAATCGCCGCTACACTCGCAATCTGATTGACCTGCACCTGCCCCGCTCGGGGTAATAGGCTGACGTTGATGCGGTGGTCCTCATTTTTTTTGTCTTGCCGCATGGTCGCTAGGAGTTGTGGCCAAACGGCTTCGGGAATGGCTTGGTGACCGTAATGCGCTAGAAAATAGTCCGTGATGGTTTGGAGTTCCGTTTCGGGTAGCCCCACCGTTTGGGCAGAAAGATGCGCCTCGCAAATCATTCCGGCGGCGATGGCTTCCCCGTGTAAGAGCGGAATATCCGTTTCCAAAAAGTAACTTTCAATCGCGTGCCCAATCGTATGACCGAAATTGAGTGCTTTGCGCAAGCCTTTTTCAAAGGGGTCTTGCTCTACAATACGCTGCTTGACCGCTACGGAGCACGCTACCCAGTCACTCCACTCCACCGCAGATAGGTCGTTAATCGTCAGCAAATCCTCCCACTGCTGGCGGTCGGCGATGAGCGCATGTTTGATGATTTCGGCAAAGCCCGAACGTACTTCGCGGGCTGAAAGCGTGGTAAAAAATTGTTCGTCTAACCAGACCGTTTGTGGGTCACGAAATAGGCCGATACTGTTCTTTACGCCGTAGAAATCAATGCCCAACTTGCCCCCAACGGAAGCGTCTACCTGAGAAAGTAAGGTAGTCGGTATCTGAATGAAATCCATTCCTCGCTTGAAGGTACCCGCACAAAAACCGCCCATGTCACCGATTACCCCGCCGCCCAAATTGAGCAGACACCAGTTGCGTCCCGCTCCTAACTCGAACAGCCGCTTCCAGATATAGGTACAGGTTTCCAGCGTTTTGTGGCGCTCCCCCGCCGGAACGGTGATGACGCCCTTGACTTGATCGCCGAGTACGTCCGCTAGTAATGGCCAGCAGTGCTCTTGGGTATTTATATCCGTTAGTACGACTACTCCCGAAAAGCCCTGACGTCGCAGCCAATCGCTGTGTCCAGGTCGGATGGGACCAATTTTAATTTGGTAATTGGGCAGTGTGAGTGTTTGCATACATCAATCTTTCAAGTCAGCAATGAGATCCGTGCTCCAAGCCTGGGGGCGATCCGCAAAAAGCGCCTTCGTTTTTACCCAAGTCGCCCGAAACAGCTCCGATTGGCGGTAAGCGTGCAATGCTTCTTCCCCCGTCCACCAACTGTACGTAAAGAGCACATTAGCGGGTTCTCGACTACGTAAGAGACGTAAGCCTTCGCAACCGGGAAAGGCCCGTATTTTAGGCGACACCTCCGCAAAAAGCGTCAAAAAGGTGGGAATTTCTTCCGCACGGAAAGTCATTTTTACGATACGTTGCAGTGGCATAAGAGCAGGATTGGAGCGACAAAGATACGCTCAAAAAAGTAGGATAATGGGGTAATCTCCACTAAGACACCTTTTACCTCCGCTTCAGCTTCTCCTTCAGCGCTAGCATCTCGTCCCGAAACTGCGCGGCGGACATAAAGTCCAATTCTTTGGCCGCTTTTTTCATCTTCGCTTCGGTAGCGGCGATGGCTTTTTCGAGTTGATCGCGGGTCATGTATTCTAAGACCGGATCGGCCGCGAGACTGACTTGTTCGGGCTCCACGTAGGCTTTTTTGCCCCGAATATCGAGGATGGACTGCTTGGCCAGAATCTCCTCCCGGCTGCGGCGCGTCGTACGAGGCGTGATGCCGTGTTCTTCGTTGTAGGCCATTTGAATGGAGCGCCGCCGATTGGTCTCATCGATGGTTCTCTGCATCGAATCAGTGACTTTATCCGCGTAGAAGATGACGAGGCCGTTGACGTTACGAGCTGCGCGTCCCGCCGTTTGTGTCAATGAACGTTCGTTACGTAAAAAACCCTCCTTGTCCGCATCAATGATCGCTACGAGTGATACTTCCGGCAGGTCCAAACCTTCCCGCAGCAGGTTCACGCCCACCAGTACGTCAAACTCACCGAGGCGGAGATCCCGCAAAATTTCCACCCGCTCCATCGTGTCTACTTCCGAGTGAATATAGCGGACTTTGATGTGTAATTTTTGCAGATACTTGGTCAACTCCTCGGACATCCGTTTGGTCAAGGTCGTCACCAGCGTACGCTCGTCGCGCTTGATACGTTCGTCAATTTCTTCGAGTAAATCATCAATCTGGTTGATGCTGGGGCGTACTTCGATGGGGGGGTCGATCAAGCCCGTAGGACGAATGACCTGCTCCACTAGTAGGCCGCCGGTTTGCTCCATCTCGTATTCCCCCGGCGTCGCACTCACGAAGACGACTTGATTGATGAGACTCTCGAATTCGGGAAAATTCAGGGGACGATTATCCATAGCCGAGGGTAAGCGAAAACCGAAATCCACCAAACTGAGCTTGCGCGCGCGGTCGCCCCCGTACATCCCACGTACCTGCGGAATGGTCACGTGGCTCTCGTCTACTAGCATTAAGTAATCATCCGGAAAATAGTCCAGTAGACAGAACGGTCGCGTACCCGGTTTACGCCCGTCGAAGAAGCGAGAGTAATTTTCTACGCCGTTGCAGTAGCCCAGTTCCTTCATCATTTCCAGATCGAAATTGGTCCGCTCGCTGATGCGTTTCGCCTCCAGTAGTCGATTTTCGCGCTCAAAGTACTTTTCTTGCGCGTGCAACTCGTCCTGGATGTCGCTAAGAATCATTTTTAGCCGCTCCTTAGGTGCAATGTAGAGGTTAGCGGGGAAGATGGCTGCGTTCTTCATCTTCTCAATACGCTTACCCGTTTCGATCTCAATCTTTTCGATGGCGTCGATTTCGTCACCGAAAAACTGCACCCGGTAACCGTATTCTACGTAAGGTAAATTAATGTCGATCGTATCGCCTTTGACGCGGAAAGTCGCCCGCCGAAAGTCCGTTTCCGTACGCGAGTACAGACTGTCTACTAAACTGTACAGAAAACCGTTACGCGAAAGCGTCTGCCCCTGCTCAATACGGATAATACCGCTCTTGTAGTCTTCGGGATTACCCATACCGTAAATGCAACTCACCGAAGCAACGATGATGATATCGCGCCGTCCCGACAGCAGGTTTGAGGTCGCCCGTAGGCGCAGCTTGTCTACCTCTTCGTTGATGGCCAAGTCCTTCTCAATGAAGGTATCCGAACTAGAAATATAGGCCTCCGGCTGGTAGTAATCGTAGTAAGAAACGAAATACTCCACGGCATTGTCCGGAAAAAAGTCCCGAAACTCGCTGTACAACTGCGCCGTCAAGGTCTTATTGTGGGTCAAAATGAGCGTTGGGCGGTTCAGTTCCGCAATCACGTTTGCCATGGTGAACGTCTTACCCGAACCCGTCACCCCCAATAGCACTTGGGCCGGATCGCCCGTTTTAATGCCGTCTACCAGCTGCGCAATGGCACCCGGTTGATCGCCCGTAGGCTCGAAAGGAGACGTTAGTTTAAAACTCATATTGTGAAGACCTTTAGCGTGAAATACCGACCTTAATTAAACAACAAAACTACGGAAAATGATGCCGCAATGAGTCGTTTTTAAACAAAAAATGTTTTGCAGTTAATTTGACAAAGTTAGCCGCACGAACAATACATTTACCGACTCTACAGCGTTATAACAATGTCTTACATAATAGACTTGTTTTGCTAGTGCCTCAAATGGCTGCAAGCGGCAAATTTTCTCCTGAATTTCGTTAAAAAGCCTCGCCGTAGCTAAGGCTATGCCTACGTTTTTTGCCTCGTTCAGAACAAAATTTGCTACACTTTCGCTCATTCATGCCTAGCAGAACAAGTCTAATACCTCAAAATCAACCGACGTGAAACAACCATTTTACCTTTTAATCCTCATGGCCCTACTCTTCACCGCTTGCCCCGACGATGAGGAACCCCATAACGACCAATTCCTAACCGACGAACTAGACCTAGAAATCGTCACCGGTCTCAACGCCTACCGCATAGATGGCTCGCCCGATGGTACTTATGGTAACCCCAACACCTTCAACGACCCCGTGGCCGTCTATCCTAACCCCGCCATCAGCGAAGTACAAATCATCTACACCGCTGATCCCGCTTTGACCATCACCGATGTGTGGATGGTGGCGGGTACGCCCTTCGATGAATTCGGGGATGTCGACTACGACCAACTACTCACCGACGGACTGTATACTGCGGACGAAATTGCGGCCCAGGCACTCGAATTAAACATTGGAATGCCCAACGCCACTCAGTTTAACCTCAGCCTCAACGGTATCGAAGCGGGCTACTACCGCATCTTTATCCGCACCAGCGACGAGCGCCTCTACTGGGAGAACCTCTACATTGACCCCGACGGTGATACGCCCATGAGCATTTGGGATGCTATTGCTAGTGACTGGACATAGGCGGTATACAGCGGTTTAAAGCGTTAGGCTAATCAAGCTTTTTGCACTCCGTAGGCTCGCATAGCACTCGTGACCTGCTCGGCTTCTGTCGTATCGGGAAAGAGTAGGTAGCGGGGTGCGAGCAACGGGCGCTTAGCCGTGATTTTCACCACAAAAATGGACCGAAAAGGAAATAGCCCCTGCGTCATTTCCAATAGTGGCTCCGCCAGATCAGCAAAACGCTCGTCAGTGACCTGCACTAGGGTGGCAGTGCCTTTCAGTTGTATCCCTTTTTGCGTAAAAATATCCAGGCAACTAATGGCCACTGCTCCGTTTTGCTGCACATTCTTAGCCGATTGCGGTGAAGCGATATTGGCAATTAACAAACGATCACTCCCCAGCGTAGTGAATATTTCTTTAGGAGAAACATTGGGTTGCCCGTCCGTATCCGCCGTCGCTAGCCAACAGAGTACGCACTTTTTTAAAAGGGATTGATCTTCGGAATTGAACATAATAGAAACCATCTGGTGAAGTTTGATAATACGTGAATATTAGACATTGTGAACACAACTTGTTGTAGATCTAAACTTGCTCTTTTCGGTGCTAACCGCGTTAAAAAGCCTCGCCGTAGCTATGGCTATGCCTACGTTTTTTGCCTTGATAGCACCAAAAATAGCGGCGTTTCCTCCCTACACAAATTATATTCATAACGCCTATGGTTCGTTTGTCAAGATATACGCATTGGGTTGGTCTATCGTTTCC
>JBCDIR010000063.1:0-8802 GCA_038748735.1 Bacteroidota bacterium
AGATCAACCACATCACGCCAAAGAAGAGCGCGACGAGCAGTAACAGCACCAGAATGACCACGGGCCAAGCACTGCCCTGGTGTTCGCCTTCGCCGTAGTGTTCTTTGAGCAATTCCAGATTGCGACGGTTGGCGCGGTAATGCAAATCAAAAATGTCGCCGAGGATGGGGACGGCACCGAAGACGGCATCCACCAAAATGTTCCACAACATCTTGACCACCACCATGCCACTAGCCCCCTGGCGCACCATCGTCACAACTAGCGCACTGCTAATACCGAAAGTCGCAATGTCCCCTATCCCAGGAATGAGACCAATGAGAAAATCCAGCCCGAAGCGGGTGTCCGTACCCGGGATGCGAAAGCGGTTGTCCAGCAAATTGGTGATGACCTCTAGCCAGCGGAGACCTTGTTTGTTTTGTTGCATTCTGCTTATTTACCTTTGTGAATTGATTATGTTCTTTCCCCTACACTGCAAAGTAGGGATATTTGACAAGTTGGTTACCCACTCGTGTGGGCAGATATACTTTAGCACTTCCCCACCCTTCCAAAAATCACCGGACTATCGTACCTTTGCACTCCCACCTGTGAAATAATAACAACGTATTGACATGCCCAGATTTTCAGTACTATCGCTACTGGCGTTGCTGCTGCTCGTGATGAGTTGCCAAAAAGATTACGCTGGCCACACCGAAATTAAGGAAAACCTACGGGACAGTGACCTCTTCGCGCAGTGTGTGGAGAACTTGACCGACATTCAAGTACACGATATTTTTGCGCCCCCCGTGGCGGCACGCATTTATGCGTATCCGTGTATTGCGGCCTACGAAGCCCTGCAACCCGTCTACTCCACTTACCCCAGCTTGGCGGGTAAAATAGCGGAACTGGAACCTTACAAAACTAGCGTGGATACCGCCTTGGTTAGTGCAGAGTTAGCGGCCATTTACGCCTTCAACCAAGTGGGCCAAGCCCTAATTTTTTCGGAAGAGAAGATGGACGTCTGGGAGGAACAGGTCGACTCACTGGTCGGTACGTGGCAGGTCAATCCGGAGATGGTCAAGGCCTCCAAAACCTACGCAGACGGCGTGAGTCAACACATCCTGGCGTGGGCCAATACGGACAACTACAATCAGACGCGTACGATGCCGAAGTTTTCCGTGACGGACGACCCCCACCGCTGGAAGCCTACGCCACCCGCTTACCTAGAAGGTATTGAGCCGCACTGGAACAAGATACGCCCCTTCGTACTCGATTCGGCGGCACAGTTTCAGCCCGCTCCCCCGCCCGCTTTCGATCTGGCGGAGGGATCAACTTTCTACAATTTAGTCAAAGAAGTCTACGACGTAGGCAACGATCTGACCGAAGAGGAGCGCCTCATCGCCAGCTTTTGGGATTGTAATCCCTTCGTAATGAATCAGACGGGCCACGTGATGTTCGCCACCAAAAAAATCACCCCCGGTGGGCACTGGATGGGCATTACGAGCATCGTTTGCCGCAAGGCACAAACCGACCTGATGGCCAGCGTAAAGGCGCACACCATGGTGAGTATCGGCCTATTCGACGCTTTCATCAGTTGTTGGGACGAAAAATACCGCAGCAACCTCATCCGCCCCGAAACCGTCATCAACGAGACGATGGACCCCGACTGGCTACCCACCCTGCAAACGCCACCTTTTCCTGAGCACACCAGCGGTCATAGCGTCATTTCCACCGCTTCTGCCACGATCTTAACGGAGCTATTCGGCGAAAACTTTGCCTTTACGGACGACGTAGAGGTGAAGTACGGCCTACCCGAGCGCAGCTTTGATTCGTTCCTCAAAGCTTCCCAAGAAGCGGCCATCAGTCGCTTGTACGGCGGTATCCATTACCGACCAGCCATTGAAGACGGCGTGACGCAGGGCCGCCAAGTGGGGGAATTTATTACGGATAAATTGTTGGTGGAGCCGTATGAGGGAATAACGGAACGTTAGGCGAATTTCCTGACTAAACGCTGTTTAAATGAATATATCCTGGATTTTTTGTTGAGCGCCGGGGGTGATGCTCACTTGATACTGGAGAGCCATTCTTTTGTTCTTTTTGCAAAAACATCAGCAGCAATTGCCTCTCCGCGTTCAGCAGCGGCTAATTCTTGCTCATATTCTTCCATCAACTCATTAGCTCTTTTAGGGTTGCCGTACAGATCGTAGCCGACCACGGGATACTCGTTTTCTTCCGCATGCGTACCTAGCATAGAGTGCACGATACGTAAAAAAGAATCATCTAATTCATCGATCATCTGATGTACCTCAGCCCGCATATCATTTGCACTCATGCTGTCAGTTTTATCCCTGGTAAAGATAAGGTTTTCTTTTATGTGGTGTAAAAATTTTATTAGTCAATTTGATAAAAAAGCCGGACACCCCCACGGATGCCCGGCCACCTATCGCCATTTGTACTCACGTATAGCTTTTCTCCCGATTTTTCGTTTGGTACGGAGAGCGATTAGTGCTTTATTCCAGTGTGTAGACTACCCGCCCGAAGATGTGGCGACCGCCCAAGCTGAACTGAGGACCCCGGCGAGAATACAAGAAACGCCCACTGGATTGGAAGGTGGGGTCTACCTCATCGGGGTAAACATCGAATAGGTTGTTGGCACCAACCGTGATGTTAAGCGTGGGGGAAAAATCGTAGCCCAGCGATAAATCCGTTACGATCTTGGGGGAATTGTAAGGATCAATATCCACCCCAGAGAGTAGGTTTAAGTCGGCATCAAAAATGTCTGCACTCGTGGCCTCCGTAGTTTCACCAAAATAGGTATTGCGCAAGTAGACGGACAATTTATTTAGTGTCAACGTATTACCCAAAGTCGCTTTTATTCTCGGAACGGCCTGCTCTAAATAGATACGAGATTGTTGGTCAAAGTAAGTACCCACCAAGCCCGCACGCTCTAACTCAGGTGACGCGTTGATGCCTTTATCCTGGTCCCACTCCGTGCGGGAGAAGGTAGCGGCTAGATCATTGCGCAACACCCTGCCAGCACCGAAGCGGATGGAATGCGCCAAGACAATTTCGAGTCCCTGAGAAACCGTACTAATGGAATTGGCGAAGAAGGCCGCGCGAGTCGCACCGGCTTGGGTAAATAGGGACTGTAATTCCGCTTGGCGATCAGGATCGGTCACGTTATTGGGGTTGAACTGTCCCGTCAAGACTACGCGATCATCAATATTGATCTGATAAGCATCTACCGTCAGGCGAAGGTTAGCCGCCGGTAGCTTAGCAGTGAAACCAGCGCTGAAACTTTGGGAGGTTTCCTCCTTCAATTCGGGAATACCCAATAGCTCTGCGGCGCGAGAAGTGTTAGCAAAAACCCCTACTTCCTGGGGTACAGAGACGCCATTGACCAGTTCAAATAAGGTAGAAGTACGACTGAAATTGATCTGGTGTAAAGACGGTGCCCGGAAGCCCGTGTTCGTAGCTGCCCGAATGGCGAAGTTGTCATTCAGTTTATAACGTCCCGCAACTTTATAGTTGAACGTAGAACCAAAGTCGGAATAGTTTTCAAAACGAACCGCAGCACTCACTAGGAACGCATCACTAATGTCAAATTCGGTATCCAAGTACAAAGCAGCACTAGAGCGGCGAGCATCCACTTCATTGCTGGGCAGGAAACCCGCAAAACACTGCGCACCCGAAGGACGGCTACGACCCAATAAGTCGCGGGCGAGTAGTTCGTCAGGCGTCGTGGGATTCACCAAATTGCCGTTGATGTCGTAGTTGCCGTAAGACGCTTCCGTACCCGGCGTAATCCCGAAACGTTCGACCCGGTATTCTCCACCAAATGCCACGTTGATGCCCTTAATGCTACTAGCGTCAAAGTATTGTGATAAATCAAAATTGGTCGTTGATTGCGTAAAGTCGTGGCCACCCGCATCAAACTCCGTAGGCGAAGAACTACCTAAGGTAGCGTTGTGGGTATTGGTCATGTTAAACAAGAATTCGTTAAAACCATAGACCGTACTGAGGTCTGCACTCCACGCACCGATCATGCCGCGCAAACCCATACCCACGCTCCGATCCGAAATATTGGAGTTGATGCGGGGTACGGTTCCATCAATATAAATGGAGGTCGTCGTACGATTTTGGGCAGGTAGACGGTAAAAACAGCCCGAACAGCCACGGCGGTAACTCATACCCGCAAAGCTGTAAAACTCCCCCGTATCCCCCACGGGGAGGCTGAGGTTAGCGAAGAAATTACCACCACGCGTCTCGGACTGACCGACCAACATATTGTAGTCGCTGCGCTCCTGTCCACGGGCGGCGAGTTCTTGCTCCGTAACGTCAAAACCGAGCACATCCCCAAGACCATCGAGACTGGTCAGGTTGCCCAACTCTGCTATTACATTATCCTCTAAGTAGGTCACATCCTGGGCAAATGTTTGAATTTCTTCCAGCGACAGGCTACCCAAGTCTGCACCTTTTTCAGCCGCTACACGCTCTACCCCATTCAGCGCATTAAAGATACCACCGGAAAATTCTCGCATCCGACTGGTCTTACCGCGATAATTAAATTCGCCCGTGAAGTTGATGAACCCACCTTTATCACCAAGTGGCAAACCGTAGTTCAACCCTAAGTTGACCACTTCTCCGTCGACGTTAGCGGTTTCGCCACCGAAAGCACCGATGTTTTCCGTAAAATTACCACCCGTCGTCAGGGTCATATTCAATTTGTTAACATCCTCGCGTAACTTCACGTTGATGACCCCCGCAATGGCGTCCGTGCCGTACTGGGCGGCAGCTCCGTCCCGCAAAATCTCAATGTTGGAGATAGCAGATGCTGGAATCGCGTTCAAATCCGTACCGACGTTACCACGTCCAAAAGTACCGTTGACGTTGACCAGAGAAGTCGTATGGCGACGCTTCCCATTGACGAGTACCAATACTTGATCGGGTCCGAGACCGCGCAAAGAAGCTGGATCAATGTGGTCCGTACCATCGGAAATTGTTTGTGTATTCGACGAAAACGAAGGTGCCGTTTGGTGCAACATTTGGTTCAGCGACACCTGGGGAGCTTTCGTGCGCAGGGCCTGCACATTGATTACATCCACGGGAACCGGTGATTCCAGGTTCGTCCGGTTCGAGGCGCGCGTACCCGTCACGACGACCTCGTCGATGAGGACGCCCTCAGCGAGGTCGAAGTCCAAGCTAACGGCTTCCCCCGCACCTACGGTGATGTTCTGCGCCTGGGTAGAGTAGCCGACGTAGCTGGCCACGACCTTGTACGTGCCCGGTGCCACTTCAATAGTGTAGTTACCGTCTAGGTCGGTAATCGTTCCTTTGCTGGTCCCGTCAATACTCACGGATACGCCGATGAGCGGACCGTCGTCGTCCACCACATTTCCGCTGATGGTGGCCTGTTGGGCGTAGCTGACGCCGAGGCCGCAAACGCAAAGTAGGAATAGATAAATTTGTCTCATGATACTAGTTTTGGTATTTCAAAAAAATTAGTGTCCATTTGCCTGATCTCGGCTGAGCCGAGAGCCAGGGATATCGATTTCCCGCCTGACCAGTGCGTTTCAGCTAGCACTTTGAAAGTACCAGCTAGAAGTCCCACTGGCAACTCAATAAAAAGTGTCGTCCCCACACCCCGAACTGCTGCACGTAGCGGCTGTAACGAAAAGTGCCGTCGCTCGTATTGGCGCTGTGGCGGTGGGCGTCGGGGTAGACGTTACCAGCGTTGCGCAGCTGGAAGCTGTACGTAAGTCCGTGGCGCGCACGCCACTGTACGCTGAGGTCCGTCACCCACTTGGCCGCAAACAGTTGATCGCGCGTTTCGACTTGATCGTTTAAACTATTGCGTACCCAATTGGCCGGATCACCATCGGAGGGATGCTGAAACTGTACCTGGCCGAAGCGAGTCGCTTGTAGACTGAAGTGCCAACGGTGCTCCCGCCAACCCAGTTGTAGGATGGTTTTGGAATTGGGTTGCCCGTGTTCCAGGCGGGCTTGGTTTTGTCGGTTGAAGACCATCGTTTCCAGACCCGTCAGGGTAGCGGGAAGGGCTATATCCACCAAGCGCGTCCGGTTAAAACTGGCTACCACGCGTAAATTGAGCGTACGCTTTGGTCGCAATTCCCAGCGCTGCTGGTAGCCCACGTCTACGCCCAGCGTTTGCGTGCGCAGCGCGTTGGAGAAGAACTGCACCTTGTCCAGCTCATTATTGAGCAGCAAATCGCCCAGTGGCGCGTGGTCCTGTCCGTCCAGCTGACTCCCCAGCACTATGCGATCCCGGATGTTGATCCGGTAAGCGTCGAAGCTGAAGCTGCTGTGTTCCCGAACGGGCCAGTGGAAGCGCAGCGAATAATTGAAGGAACGCTCCGGTTGCAGATCTTGCCCAATCAGCCCCGCAATCAGGGGGTGCGCACTATTCAGGTGCGCGATTTCGGCCCCAACCAGCTTTTCACCATCGGAGATAAACTGCAAATTTTGACTACTGAAATAGAGCTGGCCCAGGGATGGCGGTCGCAACCCCGAGTTGAGTACCGCCTGTATCCGCAAGCCACTGGGCCAGTAATGCCCAACGGCCAGTTTCCCCGTTAAAAAGGTGCCCGTTTCCAGCCAAGTCTCGCTGCGCGCTGCCAAGGAATAGCGCCAGCGTTGCGTCAAGTGCTGATTATACAGCGCGTAAGCAGATAGTGAACTGCGCCACTGCCGGGTCCGGTGCGTTGGGCGAAAGCCCGGAAAAACCTGTATACCGCCCTCGCGCGAATCGGGGGCTAACGGCTGCGGCTCGTAATTTTCCCAACTCCACTCGTCACCGTCCGATTGTTGGAAGTGCTCATTGCGCCACTGCACGCCCAGATGCCAAGCCCGCCGACCGTCCGTGCTCACGCGCGTCGCATCGGCTTTGCTGATCATTTGTCCGTAGAGCAAGCTCCCCGCTTCGGCGGTCGTCGGAGAAGCTAGCCCCATGGACGCATTATTGGAGTTCGCAATGCTAAAATTCACCCAATTGCTACCCAGGTTTTGGCTCAGGTCCAGCTGCCAGGGTCCGGCCTGGCCGCGCCAACCGACTAGCCAAGAGGCATCGGCGATCGTAGGACGAATTTCTGGCGAAAACCCCCAGTGGTACAGCCCTGATTGCTTGCGTTTTTGGTAAGGAAAACGGTAAAAACCACGGGACAACCCACTACGCAGGTTAGCGCCACCGAACTGGTACAACGTTCCTACTTTGGTTTTTCTTTCGTGTTGTAATAAGAGTCCAAAGTTGCGGATAGTGGCACTGCCAACTTCCATTACGCGTCGATCCCGAAAGCCCGTTTGAGTAAAGAATGCCGCTACGGAATCGGCTCGCTCGTCGCGGCTATCGCCAAATATCAGTCCAGTATACTCTCCCGCGCGGTTGACCCCAGTGCGACTGTCGACGCGCCAACTCAGCAGCCAGCTCCGTTGGTCATTGTGCGTCCCCCAGTGGCCCGTCACGCCTAACTGCAAGCCATCGCCCGCCGCCGTTATTCCACTCGCTACCTGTACGCTAGCGGGGGCGGTTTCGTCCTTTAAAATAATGTTGATGACCCCCGCGATGGCGTCCGCCCCGTACTGTGCCGTTGCGCCGTCGGGCAAGATTTCTACCCGCGCAATGGCCGACAATGGGATAGCGTTCAAATCGGTAGCCACGCTCCCCCGCCCGATGGTGTTATTGACGTTGACCAGTGCCGAAGTATGCCGCCGGTGTCCGTTGATGAGTACCACTAGTTGGTCGGGTGCCAGCCCCCGCAGCGTAGCCGGGTCGATGTGATCAGTACCATCGCTCAGGGTCTGGTGGGTAGCGTGAAAGGAGGGCGTAGCGTATTGCAGCAACTGCGCCAAATCGGCAATCGGTAGGGTAGTCGTTTCCGCTACTTTTACCTGCTCCGCCGGATTGTCGGGTGCCAAGTAAGACAGTGACTTAGGGGTGTTGCCCAACACTAGTACTTCCACCAAATCGACGCTTTTGGCTAAGTGAACATCCAGGTTGAGCTTACGCCCAAATGGTAACCAGAGGGTTGTGTCATTAGGCTGAAAGCCAATGTAACTGGTCTGCAAATGCAATTCCCCGGCGGGCACCCACAACTCGTAACGCCCCATCAAGTCCGTGGCGGCACCCCGTTCACTGGCCGGATGGTAAACGGACGCCCCTACCAGGGGTTCGCCCGCTTTATCGTAAACGTAACCGTAAATTTGTCCGTAGGGATGCTCCGTTTGTACGACCCAAAAGTTGGTTTCTACTTCCGTAAACGTCAAAGAAGTCTGCGCCTCCAGTTCCGCGAGTAGCGCTGGGAGTTGCGCGTAATCTTCGAGCAAGGTAGCAGTCACTGTTTGCCCACGTACTAGTTGCGTTTCGTACAAAAAGGAACAGTCAAAGCGCGTTTCTAAAATGGTGAGTGCTTCGGCTAAAGTGTAGCTACCCGCAGTCGTTTGCGCATTCCCACGAGCGGTCAACAGCAAGAGCCATGCCGTCAAGGATACGTAAAACAACCGTTGGTGTAGCTTCAATCGCATTTTGTAGTTTTTAAACGATTACTTTCATTTTAGGCAATCCATTAACAAGACACTGCGTGGCAGTATCTGGACCATCCACCCACGTGGGCAGTCCTAAACGTCGATGAAATGCGTTTTCTAGTGGGACGCAGGCCTTGCGTCCGGCTTTTTTAAGGTTTCCCAGTACTCAACTAGGAATTGGGGTATAGACTTATTCTGCAAGCCCTCAAATGGCTGCAAGAGGCAAAAATTTATCCTGTACTTCGTTAAAAAGCCTCGCTGATACTCTGGCATCGCCTGCGTTTTTAG
>JBCDIR010000064.1:0-8793 GCA_038748735.1 Bacteroidota bacterium
CCAACCCGCTCCCGCCGCCGACTACATCGGGTTTAATGGTTACACGGTCCCGATCAGCGCAGGTACATCCGTTATTCCCTGTGAAACGTACCGCTTAAAAATTGCTATCGCTGATTATACTGACCCTAAGTTAGACGCAGCGGTATTCTTACGGGCCAATTCCTTCGCCGCCGGACGAACGGCTACGCTAGCGGGCAGTATCAACGGCGTAAACACGCCTAATAATACTGTCGTAGAGGCTTGCAATACGCTAGATATTGTTTTTGCCCGTGGGGACTCGGTCCTGACGGACCCACTGGTGGTCAGCTATGATGTGCTACCAGAAAGCACGGCCACCCAAGGTGTGGATTTCACCGGATTACCCGACTCTATTGTTCTTCCCACCGGTGTCTATTCCGATACCATCACACTAGAATTTACTCCAGATAATATTCCCGAAGGCACGGAGAATTTCACCATCAAACTCCGCAATCCTTGTGACTGTAGCGTGGGTGAACTGTCCATTACCATTCTTGAACCGCCCGAACTGACAGGGGACATCATCGGACTGGACACTATTTGTCAAGAAAACGGGGTAACACTGGAAATACAACCCAACGGTGGAATTGGTAATATCACCTGGGAATGGCTCAACGGAGAAACCGACCCCGTTTATATGGATACGCCACCCCGCGATACGACGTATTTTGCGGTGCTTACTGATGAATGCAACCAAGTTGACACTATCTTCCAGGCCGTAGAGGTCATAGACGCGACTGCTACCCTTTCCGGCTCAGCCATCATTTGCGATGGTTTGGAAACACCGGAGTTTCAGATCGTCCTCACGGGAGGTACGGATTATAGTTTTGACCTAATAGCCAGTAATGATGCGACCGTCAACTACGCTAACGTCACTGCGGATTCGGTTTTCTTTTTACCGAACGAATCCAATGTTTACCAATTAGAAAACTTCACGGCCAACGGTTGTCCGGGTGAGGC
Organism: Bacteroidota bacterium; assembly: GCA_038748735.1. GTDB lineage: Bacteria > Bacteroidota > Bacteroidia > Chitinophagales > Saprospiraceae > Lewinella. The sequence goes on from JBCDIR010000064.1 coordinate 979, forward strand.
CAACGGGGTAGCAGCGTCGTTTGCCGTAGACATCACCACTACCGCCGAGATTGATTCGTTGAATTGTTTTGGGGATACGGACGGGGAGATCACCCTGACCCCCATCGGAGGGAATGGGCAGTACGCTTACGAATGGTCGCATGATAACGTCTTGGCAGACCGAACAGCTACCAATATTGCTGCGGGTGACTATTCTATTTTCATTACGGACGGTAATGGTTGCTTGGATACCTTAAGCGTTAACGTCAGTGAACCGGATGCATTAGTTGGTGCTATTGACACGCTAATTTTAACGGCCAACTGCCTCGAAAATGGTAGCCTTACCGCCAGTGCCACGGGCGGAACGGGCCCGTACACCTACGCTTGGTCCGATGGTACCTCGGAGGCTGCGGCTACCGACTTACCCGCTACGCTGCACGAAGTCACCATCACGGACGAAGCCCTGTGTGAGGACATTCTGAGTACCGCTATCCTGGCCGACAGTACGGCTCCAATGGTCACGATTATGCCCTTGGACGAACTGGATTGTGGCACGTTGAGTGTCCCAATTACTAGCATGGGTAGTAGTAGCGGAGCGGAATTTGTCTACACCTGGACCGACGCCAACGACAATGTCCTTTCCCCACCCAACCCGGCAGCAATAGAAGCGTCCCAGGAAGGCACTTACGGTCTGCTCATTACTGACACTAGCAATGGCTGTGCTGATAGTACGTCTACGACTTTGACGGATCAATCCGACAGCCCCAGCTTTAGCGTTCAGCAAACGGGCGAAATGGGTTGTACGGGTAGTACGAATACGGCTACGCTATTCGTGGCCGACTCCACCAGCAATTGGACCATCGAATGGCGCGACGAGGCGGATAATTTGGTCGGTACCAATTGGACTTTTACCACCGCTAGCGTAGGTAATTATACCGCGATGGTAACGGATACCACTAACGACTGTGGCAGCAGCGAAGCCTACGCCTTACTGGCCTCCGGGGCAGCCCCCGTTCTGACCGTAGATGCTCCGCAGCCGCTTACTTGTACAGATCCACAGGTTACTATCTCGGCTAACGAAACTTCCAATCTTTCCAACCTAAGCCTAGCCTGGAGTGGGCCGACGGATGGCATAGTGGGGGTAAATGACGAACTTGCGTTAGACGTAATGACCAGCGGAGCGTACCAACTCATTGCCACCAACGACGATAACAACTGCATGGACACACTGGTGGTCGACATCGTCGCTGACCAGGATGCTCCCGCACTGGATGCTTTAGCCGCCGCTGCTATCACCTGCGCCGAGGTGGACGTAACACTGACCGCCACGAGCAGCAGCAGCGGAGACTTGGTGTACGAATGGCAGGATAGCGACCAAATGACCGTCAGTAATTCGGCCAACGTGACCCTCACCACTGCGGGTGATTTCAACCTCATTTTGACCAATCAGGATAACGGTTGCGCGGATACCCTCGCGTATACGCTCACTGCGGACACCCTTGCCCCCGTAGCGAGTCTAGTGGGCTTCCCCGACACGCTTGACTGTCTACTCAGCACCAGTAGCATCGATACGGATACCGATCTCAACGGTAACTACACCTACGCCTGGACCGGCCCCACGGGCGGCATCGACGGCAATGACCAAATGCAGGATATAGTGGTCAACTTGGCCGGAACGTACACCCTCACCGTAACGGATACCGACAATGGCTGTGACGAGACCTTGGAGGTAACTATTACGGAAGACCGGGAAGATCCCGTGCTGAACCCCATCGCGGACGCGGAACTGAATTGTGAACAAAACAGCATTGATCTTACCGCAACGACCTTGAATACGGGCAACTTCAACTACCAATGGACGGACGATAGCGGCCTAGTTATCAGCACCACCGAAAACGCTCTGATTAGTGACGTTGCGACCTATACCCTCCGCGTAACCAACGTGGACAATAGCTGCTTTAGCACTGAGGAATTCACGGTAACGAGCAATACAACACCGCCCGTCGTGGCCCTCACCGGTCCGCCCGACCAACTCGATTGCGAGTCGGGTGAGGTGACCATTGACACCCAAATAGATAGCGGTTCGGGAGACTACACCTTCGCCTGGACCGGACCCGCTGGCGGTATCGGCAGCGACAACGCACAAGCCGATATACAGGCCCTCGAACCGGGGGATTATACGCTCGTCGTTACCGACAACAGCAACGTTTGTACGGACACCCTCAGCGTCAACGTCACGCAAGACGAAGACGTCGTGAGTCTCAACATCATCCCGGATACGACCCTGACGTGCGTGCGTACCATGATTCCGCTGACGGCCAGCAGTCCCGACGCGGGTAACCTGAGCTTTAGTTGGTCCGATAGCGACGGAACACCGCTGAGTAATACTGCTGACTACACCATCGTCACCGACGGGGTGTACACTATTTCCGTCACGGACTTGGATAACGACTGCTCGAATACCTCTACGGTAAACGTCCAGTTGGATACGCTTTCGCCCACAATTACCCCACTCACTTTCGCCCCGCTGACTTGTGACAGTTTGGAAGTTACCCTGGGCGCAATGGTCGGTCCGGTGGACGATCAACCGCGTTGGACCAGTCCCGAAGGTGCGGCACTGGGTACCACTTGGTCGCAGGTAGCGATGACTCCTGGCGACTACGTTTTGGCCGTTACCGACGGGGAAAATGGCTGTGCGCAAACGGCAGTATTTACGGTTACCCAAGATACGATCTCACCCGTCATTGACATTTTGGCACCACTGACTGAACTCGATTGTGAACAAGAAAATGTTGCGTTAACGAGCTTCATCGACGGTACAACATCCACGGATTTTACCTACGAATGGAACGGCCCGAGCGACGGCATTCTGACGGACCCGACGGCCTCTTCCGTGGACGTACAAGCGGCGGGTGACTATACGCTACGTATCACCGATTTGGACAACGGCTGCGCGAGCGTAAGCAACTTGGCCATTACCATTGATACCCTAGCCCCAGCCCTGACCTTACCCACGAACGGGACCATTGATTGCAATGACCCAACGCTGGCCCTAACCGCCACGAGTAGCAGTACCGACGCACTCACCTACCGGTGGGAAAATAGCTTGGGTGCCGTCCTCAGCACTAGCGCGGCGGCTACCGTGAGCACGGGGGGAGACTATACTGTTTTCCTCCTTAGCGAGGACAATGGTTGTGCAAGCGAAGGGATCGTTACCGTTACCGCAGACTTTGCCGAACCAACGGCCAACGCCGGAGAAGATCAATTGATCGATTGTGTAAACAGCAACGCGACTTTGCAAGCCGTTGTGGAAATGGGCAACTTAACGCCTACTTGGTTCGACGAAGCGGGTAACCAACTGACAAGCGGCAATTGGTCACTCAGCACGGATAGCCCTGGACAGTACCGCTTGGTGGTCCTGGATATGGACAATGGCTGTGAAGCGGAAGACTTTGTCCAAGTGGAGCGCGACCAATCCTTCCCCGTTGCGGATGCGGGTACCGATACAGTACTCGATTGCTTCGCGGGGGAAGCGTTTATCGACGCTAGCGGATCGTCCACTGGTCTGGAATTCAGCTATACACTGCTGGATCAAAATAACCAAGTAGTGGCAACGGGCAATAGCCCAGACTTCGTCGTATCCACCGCCGGAACGTACACTTTGGAAGTACTCAACACCAATAACAATTGCTCCGAGACGGACGAGGTACTCGTCACGGTCAGTGAACCCGTACTAGAAGATTTTAGTTTGGAAGACCTGAGCTGCACCCGAGACGAAGGACGCATCCAGTTTGACGCAGTATCCGGCGGAACGGCACCTTATCTCTACTCCATTGACGGGGGCGTGACCTTCCAAATGACGGAAAACTTTGCAGCACTCCCTGCGGGGGCGTATGAATTAGTCGTTCAGGATGCCAACGGCTGTGAGGATGCCGCTAGTGTCAGTCTCGCCGCTGCGGACGAACTCATCATCAATGGATTGGAACCGGAATACGAAGTCAAATACGGCGAACCGCTTACCCTTTTTGCGGTTCCCAACCGCACTTTCGCAGAAATTGTAGATTACGGTTGGACGTCCAGCGATGCACTGAGTTGTGAACAATGCTACGAAACGACTTTTGACGGACTTGAGTCAGAAGTCGTGGCGTTTTCCGCAACGGACAGCAACGGTTGCAGTGCTCGTGTATTCGTGCGCTTGCTGGTGGACCCACGGATGCCCGTTTACGTACCCAACGTCTTTTCCCCGAATAATCGGGACGGAGACAACGACTACTTCACTATTTATGGCGCGACGAACGAGCTGCTCGAAATTGTGTCCATGAACATCTACGACCGCTGGGGTGCGCAGGTGTTCACTAAGCAAAATTTTGCACCCAATGATCCGGAACAGGGCTGGAACGGAACACTAGCTGGGCAGCGACTCAACGGCGGCGTTTACGTCTACCTCGTAGAAGTGCGCCTAGCGAACGGACAAACCGAGTTGCTCCAAGGTGATTTGCTATTGATGGAATAGACGGCTTACCACCCCCAGCTGCCGGGTTCGCCCTTGAACGGTCCTACCACTTTGCTAGTAATCCAACCTCCGTAAAACTCGCCGGGTTGGGGTTCGGCTTCTTCTTCGTTGACGAAACAGGCGTCTACGCGTCCGGCGTAGAAAGCGAGGTAACCTTCGATGGGGGCAAAACCGGGGGTCGGATCGGCGTACGCCCAGGCCGCCTGGCGGCTCTGCCGGTCTCCGACGACTAGGTCGTAGTAGTGCGCAGCCCCCTTCCATTCACAGTGAGAAGACGGACGCGGATAGCGGCGCAGGTACGTCATTTTAATGTCTTCCGGCGGAAAGTAGTACACGGGGGGGTGACTGGTTTCCAGTACGCGGTAGCCGCGGGTGGTTTTGGCCACCTCTTCCCCGTTGAAGACGACACGCAGTGTTTCCGGTACGGCCTCCAAGCGGGGCGGACGGGGGTACTTCCAAACGGATTCTTGGCCCGGAGCGGGCTTTTCGGGTCGGGGACGCGGCATGAGCTATTTGTTTTTAGGCAACTGTTTAGATAGAAACATTCTTATTTGCTTAACAAGCATTCGAGCATTTCGTTGTCTGTTAATTTTCGCATCTTTACCGCATGGAGTTATTAGTCAAAACCCTCGCGGGACTGGAAGAAGTGTTAGCTACGGAACTGCGCGAATTAGGTGCCGAAAACGTAACGCCCTTAAAGCGCGCCGTCCGCTGCACAGGTGACCAAGCGCTGTTGTACCGCGCGAATTTGTGGTTGCGCACGGGCCTTCGTATTCTAACGCCCATCGCCCAATTCGAAGCCCCCAACGAACAAGCACTCTACGAACAAGTCCGCGCCCTCGACTGGGAACCCTACCTCCAACTCAATCAGACTTTTGCTATTGATGCCGTTTCGCAGTCCGCCCGGCTGAAGCACACTAAATACATCGCCCTCAAAACCAAAGACGCCATTGCCGATTGGTTTCGGGAACACAAACGAGGCAAGCGTCCCAACGTGAATCCACGCGAGCCCGATATCCGCCTCCACCTGCACGTCGACCATCACCACCAAGCGACCTTGCACTTGGACAGCTCGGGGGACGGCCTACACCGTCGCGGCTACCGTACGGACGGCGGGATGGCACCCTTAAACGAAGTGCTAGCGGCGGGTTTAGTTAAGCTCTCTGGCTGGACGCCCGACCGCGCTTTCGTGGATATGCTGTGTGGTTCGGGAACGCTACTGATTGAGGCGGGTCTCATAGCGGCCAACCAGCCACCGGGTATGCACCGCAGCTTTGCCTTTGAAAACTGGTCGGATTTCAACGCGCAACTCTGGCAGGACATTCAGCAGGACGCCCGCGCCCAACGTCGCCCCCACGACTTGCCCATCATTGGGGTAGATAATCACTTTAAAGCGATCCGCAGCGCAGAAAACAATATCGCCGCAGCGCATTTACAATCTTATATCCGGGTACGCAGAACAGCTTTTCAGAAATACCTGCCGCCCGAAGCCCCCGGCACGCTGGTCAGCAATCCGCCCTACGGGCTACGCGTCGATTCAGAAGACCTGACCGAACTCTATCAAGACATTGGCGATAAGCTCAAAAAAGACTTTACGGGTTACCAAGCGTGGCTGTTTTCGGGCAATATTCCCGCCCTCAAAGCAGTGGGACTACGCCCCTCCCGCCGCTTGCACTTGCTGAACGGTCAATTGGAATGCAAGTTTCACGGATTTGAATTGTACCGTGGGAGTCGGAAAAAACAGTAAAAAAGCCCCGAGCATCTTCAGATACCCGGAGCTTTTCTATCCTCTTACTAGTGAATCATTGACCTCCCTAGTTCTTAAGGAAGTAAGATTCCATTTCTTCTGTATTGTTAGGATCAATCGCTTTTTCGTAGCGGGCTTTGAACTCGTTAGACGTATCGTAGTCCTTCTTACGGGCGTAGATTTCCTTCAAGGCGATCAAGGTGTTGACGTCAGCAGGCTTCTGCTTTTCTACCTCGATGAAATACGGTAGCGCGTTTTCAAACTCAGCCGCTACTTTGCTTTGGAGCTCATCGTACTTGCGTTGACCTTCTTTGGAGAAGTCATCCGCTAAGGTAGTCAATTGCTCCGTGAGCTTCGCCGCGCGGTTAAAATACAATGCACCGATACTGTAAGTAGCGTCCGTAAAGCTAGGATCTTTTGTCAGTGCGTTATTGTATTGCTCCAACGCTTTGTCGAAATAACCCGCAGCCACTTCGTCATTGCCTTCGCCCGCTTCCTTTTGGTACAAATTATCGTAGACACTTCCCAGAGTAGTGTACAAAGAAAGGTTATCCGGCTCTTTTTCGATGGCCGTTTCCAACTTAGAGATCAAGGCTTCTAACTTGTTGATACGCAAGAAGTGGTTGATTTCCGCAAAAAGAATGGACACATCATCGGGAAAACGCTTACGGCCTTCCTCCAGATTAGCGTAGGCTTTTTCTAACAATGCCGTTTGGGCCGCCTCGTCCAACTCGCTGTTGGGGTCGAGTGCTTCCGCCGCTTCGATCTTGTATAGTCCTTCGTAGATAGCCGCCTTGTTCGCGTTTTGCTCCTTCAGCGTCATAAACAACGGCTTGGCCGCGTCTAACTTATTAGCATTCAATGCCGCCAAACCAGCGAGGTAAACCTGCTCAATATACGGATCGTCTTCTGACTCTTCCGATGGGTCGAGCATACTTTCCATCTTAGCGCCTTTTAGCAAATCGTGTGCGGTGATAACGCCGTTAAAGTTCTCGTAGGCAGCGTCAAAACTACCGTCCTCAAAGGCGTAGATGGCTAGGTTATTGAGGTTGGTTTGTACCGTGCGCAAGCCCTTTAGGGCATCCTTGGTGTGGTACTTTTTCTCCGCCAGTTCCAGGGCTTTTTGGTAAGCTACCATTGCCTTGTAGGCGGGTTCTTCGACTTGTGGAAGGCTAGCTAAATCACCTACTTCCGCGAAACGTACTTGTACAATTTGGTCCGCAATAGCGTTGTAAATATCGCCCTGCGTTTTCCAAGCACCGGAGTCGTTCATTTGCTCTTCGCCGGCCATTGCTACGTCGATGAGATCAACGGCTTCGTGCAATTTAGCCATGTTAGAGGCGGGGTCCAGTTGGTACGCCTTGAAAGCGTTACCCGCTTTCTTAAGGGCACGAGCGGGATCTTCCTGCGCTTGGGCAGCAAAAGCGAATACGAGTAGTGATAAACAGCCAATAATAAGCTTCTTCATAGTCAATTTTTAGTTGATTGGTATTAGACGTTATGAACACAACTTGTTATAGGTCTAGACTTGCTCTTTTTTGCGCTATTTTCGTTAAAAAGCCTCACTAATGCTAAG
>JBCDIR010000065.1:0-8740 GCA_038748735.1 Bacteroidota bacterium
CTTCCGCATCCACCATACTAACAAAAGCAAGAAGCTGATTAGAATACCCTCGGCGTAACCAATACGTTGAGTCTTTATCTTTCCAAATAGAAAACTTTCTAATTTCCGAATGAGGTTTTGTATCAATAATATTGATGGTACTTCTCTTCAAATCATAAGTCAAGAAATTGATTGTACGCCCATCTTTAGTTCTAATAATACTTGGGAGCGGATACCGCTTGTCCAGAATTTTGTAATACGGAACTTCCTCATTCGCGCTTAGCTCCATTATTTTCTGCGTACTTTCATATCCGTCAAAGGAGGAATACAAAATAACCGTATGCGGACGAAGACAAGCTACTATATCATCTTCCATCCGATAGAGATCATTGGGTGTACCATCTCCTGCATCCTTGAACCGCCCAATAAATGAATAATTCTTTTGGATGAAAGCTCGTAGACCAGGATATTCTCTACGTTTCATGATCTTGTACTCATAGGAATAGTCAATTCCGTTGATGTTTAATTTTGTTGTATCAAATACAACTTTTTTCACTGAAATCATACTGCGCTAGTTGACGAGAGAGCCCCCACTGTCCATAGCATAAAACTACTCCAAAAATAAGTATTATTGCTAGCCTGCAGCTGGCCATTAACATTTCCCCCCTGATCCTTCACTGCTCCGCAGCAATCAAACGAAGCGTAAATCGCAACTGTAAGTTGCCTAATCTGCCGATAAAAGCAGTAGGGTTGCTTTTGCATAGGTAGGCATAACGAATACTACGAGCAGCCGTGACATTCATTTAGATGGTTTTGCTAGGGGTAGCAGGGGATTATCTACTTGAAATCCCTATTTTTGTCAACGATAGCATCCTAGCAAAATTGCTGTCATTGAACGACTACTAAAACCAAACCAAGGTGTCAAACAAACCAGAAAAAGCCAGTAGCGAGCAAGTCGAAATCAATACGTTGGACCCGGAAACAACCGACTCCAAAATACCGCTCGACCGTTCGGACTACATCGCCATCATTGCGCTCATCGTGAGCTTGGTTGGGACGGTGGTGGCCGTGCGGGAAACGAGTTTTCTGCAACAACCGAAAGAAATGTTGGCCGATCAGCAGTCGGCTGGGGTGCTCCCATACGTTGACGTGTCCGTAGAATACGGGTACTTACACGACCCTACGCTAACGTACACGCTCCAAGTGGACAATCAAGGAGTAGGACCCGCCATGGTGACTGATTTTCAGTTTTATTACGACCAACGCCCCCTAAGAATTGATACTTTTGCCCAGCTATTTAACTCGGAGGGGACCGACCTTAGCGGCAGCGTATACACGACCAACGACTTCAAAGAAGGCATCATACCCGCAGGGGAAGGAGAGATCCTACTCCGCTTACAGTTTGACCTCAGTACTTCCTTTGATCGCATCAAAAGCTTCACCGAAAAACTGAAACTAGACTTTTGCTACTGCAATGTCTACCAAGAATGCTGGCGCTACGCTCCAGACGGCTGGAACCCCAGAGCAGCGGATTGTGAGCCGCCTGCTTCCATTTGACAACTACCATCAATCTCTCACCTCAATAAATAAGGTATCCGTTCCCGCACCCGTAAAAATACCCGTTCCACCTTCGATATTAGAGAAGGGTTCCGTTAGGTTTTGCGCGTCGGCACTGCTGGTTTCCTGAGCCAGTACTACGTAATCGATAGTGACCTCCGTGAGAACAATCCGAGTGGTGCCCAAGTACTGAAAATCTCGTGGCCGGAGGCTGTACGTATTTACTTGCTCGGGTACGGTAACCATGACAGGACGCTCGCCGCCGCCACCGCCGCCGCCCAGGGAGCTAAGTTCTACTGGATTGGACTCAATATTCTCCACGCGAACGAGATAGTAGCTGCCTGCTACCGCGTCCCAAGTCAGTTCGATGGGATCAGGGATAGACGGCGGAAAGGAAGAACTTTCAAACGTGATGCTGCTAGCGGAGCTGCTAAAATTGCGAGGCGGAAAGGGGATGGTCGTGATGGCCGTCACGTCGCGGTCGGCGTATACGAAACGTAGTTCGTACGTTTGGCCCGCTTGGATGCGCCAAGTGGTATCCGCGGTGTATACGCCGGGGGTCGTTTCGGACAAATCGTAGGTAACGCCCTCACTGAACAACTGGGGGGCCAGACCCGTCAGCGGGAGATCCAGGCTATCCACCGCCTCGAACGGCACCTGTTGCCGCAGCTCAACTTGGGCCGTTTGTCCAGCTACGAGGTAGGCTTCTACCACCGGAAGCGTGGCGGAGGTAATAGCGGGGTCTTCGAGGGCTTCTTTTTCGCAAGAAAAAAATAGCAACAAGCAAAAAAGGCTAGTGATGAGATATTGCATAAAGGATGAGCTTTTAAAATTTCATGGAAAGGGTAACGTTAGGCGTAATGCCCAAATAATTGACGTCGGTAGTGAGGATTTGGTCCTCAATGATTTCAAAAGTGCGGTACCAAGTATTGATGCGGTTGTAGAGGTTGAAAACGCTGAACCCTAACGTAGTATCGCTGTTTTTGAAGTTGTAAGTCGCCGCCGCATCCAGGCGATGATAATCAGGTAGGCGAGCACCGTTCTTGGGTCCGACGTTGAGATATGAGGCGGTGCTACCGTCTAGCAACTCCAGTTCGTAGCCACTCTCGGGAGCCGTATACGGACGGTCCGAAGCGTATATCCAGGTTAGGCTGAGGTCCCACTGGCCCAACTTGTAGAGATTGACAAGTTTGAACTCGTGCGTCACGTCGTTGGCGGCGTAGAAATCGTTCTCACTGAACACGTCGAAGTTATTACGTACATCCGCCAGGGTATAGCCAATCCAGCCGTTCCAGCGTCCGTATTTGCGTTGCAATAAAAAGTCGATGCCCCGCGCCGTACCCGTCCCTACGAAGAAGGATTCTGAAAAGTCAACATTGCCTACGGTGGGCGTGAAACGCAGCGAATATTCTGACAAACCGTCCAGTTCTTTGTGGTACGCTTCTACGTCGAAGAGCCAGTTTTGGGTTTCGTAGCTGAAGCCCAGTACGACTTGATCGTTCTTGGAAACGGGCAGTCGGTCATCGTCGGAGAGGACCCAGAAATCGCGGCTTCCCTGTAGGACATCTTCGCGGATAACGCGCTTCGCAAACTGGTAGTAGCGCCCGGCGGCCCCCTTGAGCGTCAGCAAGGGCGTGATTTGCAGCGAAAAGTCAAAGCGCGGCTCGAAGTAAGTCTGGGCCGTTTCCGTAAAGTAAGTGGCCCGCAGTCCCCCTTTTAGCGTCAAGCGGTTGTCCAGCAAAGTCAGTTTATCTTGCAAATAAGCACCGTAGGTACTCCCATCGGTCCGCCGATCAATGATCGAACTGGTATCGTTCTGGGAGTAGGTGTAGGCAATGTCATTGTAGGTGAAAAAGGCGCCCACCTCGACCTGTTGGTTGGGACTGGCTTTCCACTCTAGGTCCGTACGGAAGGAGTAGTCGAGCAGGTCGCTATTTTCCAGCGTTCCCCGCCGAATATCCTGGGTTTCTCCAGCGCTATTGGTGATACTTCCGTCAACGGAGCGGTCGCGGTCGGAGAAATAGCTTGAGTAGCTGGCCAGGGTGTTGGTGTACAGGCGCTCGTTCCAGCGGCGGCTCCACTTCAGGCTCGTACCCGTATTGCCCCACTTGGTCACGTCGTTGATTTCGATGCCTAAATCCTGATCGGCAAAAAAGGCGGGTAATTCGGGCTTGATGGAGTTATCCAGGTCATCCTGCCCATTGTAAACACTGAGGGAGAAGACATCCTTAGTCGTCGGTCGCCAGGTGGTTTTAAAATTGAGATCGTAAAAATAGGACGCAATATTGGAGCCAAAGCGCTCCGCCAGCGGGTTATCGTCGTCGCCCGCCCCGCTGAAGCGGTCGAAGATTTCGTTGTAAATGGGGCTTTTCCAACTCCGGCGGAAGGTAGCGATGGTCGTCAACTTATCCGAGAGGGGCACCTCGGCGAAGAGATTTACACTTAACAGACTTACGTCACCACCCATGGTGAATTTGCGGTTATTGCCCTCTTTGCCCGTAATTTCTACCACGGAAGACAAGCGCCCGCCGTATTTAGCATCGAAGGTACCCTTGTACAGTTGGACATCCTTGATGGCGTTGGCGTTGAAGGCGGAGAAAAAACCAAACAAGTGGTCAACATTGTAGACCGTGAAGCCATCGTAGAGGGTAAGCGCTTGGTCCGGTGTGCCGCCGCGGACGTACAGGCCCGAAGTGTGCTCATTAGCCGCACTGATACCGGGCATCAGTTGGAAGGAGCGAAAAATGTCGCGTTCCCCCAGCGACGGTAGCGCTGCTAGTTTGGCGGGGGTCATTTTGAGTTTGCCGACTCCACCCGTTGCTTGCAGCAGTTCTTCACGTTCCGCCGTGACAACTACCTCGCCCAATTGGGTGCTACTCGTAACCATACCGACCGTAAGTTCGCTCAGCGGTGCTTCTGGGTTCAAGTGCAACAGTTGATCGTTGTAACCAATGTAACTCAGCACCAGCGTGTGGGTATCCGTTGGCACATTCAAGAGGGTGAAATAACCATCTACGTTCGATTCCGTTCCCTGCTGCGTCCCTTGGACGTAAACGTTGACGAACGGCAGCGACTCTCCGGTTGCCTCGTCGGTCACGCGACCACTGACGGTCAGCTTGCGCCGGGTGGGCGGTCCGTCGTAGCGTTTCGCTTGGTACAGGTCCTCCCGCACGGGTTCGACATCCGGTACAATGTGTATCTTACCCGTCGTGTCTTGGTAGAACTTTAGATCGTGTTTCGACAGTACTTTCGCCAAGAATTGATTGAGTGGTTCGTTAAAAGCGCGCGCTACGATGGTGATTCCGGCCAGGTCCTTTGGTTCGTAAACGAACTCCAAGTCGTGGACTGCGCTCATATTATTTAAAAAGGTAGTCAACGGACTGGACACTAAACGATCTACTTTAATCGTCGCCAAGTCCTGCGCGGATAATTGTGCCGCAAAAAACAGGGCAAGTATTGGTACTAGCTTTCGCATTGTTGCATCATTTTACCACAAAGAAGGCCGATCAAACGCAAAATCGTTGGTAGGTACCGGCGAAGGGGCCGAATGTCTCGGCGAAGGGAAGGGACCGTTTCAGAAGTTGGCAGAACTTTGCAAAAAAGATTAGACCTATAACAAGTTTTGTTCATAATGTATATTAAAGTGCTAGCAAAAAAGTCACCGACAATGCGTACTCGGCTCACCACTTTGTCCATTCACCTGGGCGTTTGGAGTTTGTTTTTGCTCTTACCCGGCATCCTGTTGCTTTACCTGGGCAACACACAGCGCTTATTTGCCGCTCCGTGGCTGATTGTCCTGCCGTTGGTTAGTGTCTTATCTTTTGCGTTTCTATTTTACCTCAATTACTACGTTTTACTGCCGCAGGTTTTCGAGCAACGGGGACGCGCAGCCTACTTGCTAGTCAGCGTACTTGCGTTGATGGTGGTCTTCGGAGGACAACTTTTTTTCCGGCAGTGGTTACTAACGGATACGGTACGCCCGACGGACTTGCCGCTGACGGCTTTTCGGCGTTTAGGGCTGTTCTTGTTGTTGCTACTGCATTTACTCACTTGGGGGGTGAGTAGTGGTCTTTGGCTATTGCGAGCGTGGAAAAAAGCAGCACAACGCCTGGAGGAGAGCGAGTACCAGCGCGCTCAGGCAGAATTGGACCAGCTCAAAAAACAAATTCAACCGCACTTTCTTTTCAATACCCTGAATAGCATCTACGCCCTTTCCTTATTGCGAGGTAAAGCCGCCGCACCCGCCATTCTACAACTGTCAAAGCTCATGCGCTACACCCTCACGGAGGCCAAGCGAGACACGGTAGCACTAGCGGTCGATCTGGAATACTTGACGCACTACGTAGACCTAAATCGCCTCCGCCTAACCGACGCGTATCCGCTTTCGTTCAACGCTTCCGTCCATCCGGCGGGTTACGGTATTGCCCCTTTCTTGCTGCTACCTTTTGTGGAAAATGCTTTCCAGTACGGCGTCAGTCAGGTCAACCCCAAGCCGATTGATATTCAAATAAGTAGGAGCGATCAGGAACTCGAATTTTACTGCCGTAACACCATCAATCACTTTGCGGTGGCCGAAGCAGAAAATACTGGGATTGGTTTGGAAAACACCGCGCGACGGCTCGACTTACTTTATCCCGAGCGGCACACGTTGACCGTGACGGACGACGGACTGCACTTTACGGTTCGGCTACGGATTGCGTTGGAACCCATTCACGAACTTCAAACGATTACTGGCGTATGAGTCCCACTGCTATTACTCCCTCGCTGACGTGTATTATGCTCGACGACGAACCGCTGGCCCTGGATATTCTCCGCAGCTACGCCGAGCAATTGGCTCAGTTGCGACCACGGGGCTACTTCACGACCCCGCACCTGGCCTACGATACACTGGTCAAAGAACGCGTAGATTTGGTTTTTCTGGACATCAAAATGCCGGACATCAATGGCTTACGGTTCTTGGCCAATCTGCCGTATCGCCCGATGGTCATTTTTTCTACGGCCTTTGAGGAATACGCCGTTAAAGGATTCGAGTTGGACGCCATCGACTATCTGGTGAAGCCCTACGAATTGGAGCGCTTCCGCCGGGCCGTCATCAAAGCGTATGATTACCACCGCTATCGACAGCAGGATCGTTTGGCGAGCGATCAGTTCCTCTTTGTACGCTCTACTTACACTTTGATCAAAGTAGACTTAACGGATTTATACTTGGTAGAAACCGACGGGGACTACCTGAAATTACACCTCCATTCGCGTCGTCGCCCGCTGCATACCTTGATGACGCTCCGGCAGATGGAACAGCTATTGCCCAACCCGGCTTTTCTGCGGGTCCACCGCTCGTTTATCGTTGCTACCAACCAAATTCAGCAAGTACGGGCCAAGAAAATGGTCGTCAAAGGCGTCCCCGTTCCCATTGGTTCGACCTACCTGGCCGCCGTGCGACAACTGATTGGGTGATGTCGATTTATAAGGCTAGTAACTCACAAACGGCATTTGGTGAACAAACTCGTCCGACTCCACTTGTTGCAAAATAAAGTGTGCTAGGTCGCCCCGGGCTATTTTGGTACTGGCGTTTACGCCCACCCAACCCACGCGGTACGTACCCTGCTCTGGGTCGTTGGTCAGTCGCGGACCGCGAACGATGATCCAGTCTAAGCCGCTTTGGGCCAGTACCTTGTGATGCTCGATGGCGTCGTTCAGTATTTTTGGAACGAATACCTTCATGATGAAACGGATCATTTTGTCCGCGAATTTAGGCTCATCCTGTGCGGGGAAGGGTAATCCACCGCCGGAGAGGGAAATGATCTTCGTTATTCCTTCTTTTTGCATAGCCGCCACGATATGCTTTGTGCCATTGGTCTGTAACCATTCCGGCGAATTCTTGACGTGGCCGAATAAACTCACCACAACTTGGGTACCTTCGACGGTTGCCGCTACGTCCGAGGCATTGAGTACATCTCCCTGGATGACTTGTAGTTTTTCCTGCTTGATGGTCAACTTACTCGGGTCCCGAACCAGGGCTTTAACGGCGTAGCCCGCTGACAGGGCTTTTTCCAAAAAGAGAGAACCTGTTTGTCCCGTTGCCCCTAACAATGCGATTGTTTTGCTCATGCTTAGCTAGATTTTAGAAGTCAAATCTAGGCGACTTCCGCTAAACTTACTATTTTAGCAGTACTAACCTTTTGGTAAGCATGAAAGAGACAAAAATATACGTAACGGCCCGGTGTCCAATTAGAACGACCCTAGAACTGGTGGGTGGAAAATGGAAGCTCATCATCCTGCAACAACTACTGAGTAATGATGAGTTAAGACTCAGTCAGCTCAAAAAATTAATCCCCGACATCAGCGAGAAAATGCTCATTCAGGAGTTAAAGATCATGGTGCGCAGTGAACTCGTTCAGCGCAAAGACTACGGAGAAGTACCACCGCGCGTCGGCTACGTCATCACCGAAAAAGGCCGCAACATCAAGCCGCTCGTAGCGGAAATGGTGACCTTTGCTAGGCAGTATGAGGAGTGATTTCTTATGGTAGGGCCTCCTCAAAAAGTCATCCGTCCAGCGATCAGAGCACCGACTTTTGGAGACCGCTGCCCCATGCTTAGCTCGTTCTGGAGGTGTTGTAGCCTAAGTTGTCGGAAGTAAATATAATTATTTCATATTCCTTATCCTCGTCGACTACGCTGCGGTATTCGTTCTTTGTCTTGATACAAAGAACCAAAAATCAAGACGGTATTTGTTTCTTCACGCTACGCAGACTTGAAAAATCTAAAATCGCTAAACTCGCACTTATCTTTTTTGCTACGCTTTATGCCTTTGGATGCACTGGCTTTGGGAACTGCTCATTTATTCGGTTGGCTCAAACAGTACCGATTTTTTAACGATTTTTACTGCGCCTGCTCCACTAAAACAAATAAGGTCAATACCATTATCCGCAGCTTTTTATGTCCATAAAGTTATCAATTTCTTTTAACCGCGGCTATTTGTTTAAGCGTTTATCTTCGCCAATAAATACTTACACGCTTTACTGCGCTCCTAACGCTTAAACAAATTATACTGCTAAAAGTACTGCATTACCGTTGCGGAAGTTGGGGCGGAATTTGTTCAACTCCTCGGCGACGGCGCAGTAGCCGCAGCTTCGCGGAGGCTATTGACGCTGCGCCAAAGTGTGTGCCTCGAATGGGCATCGAAGGTGACCACTTCGAGCTATC
>JBCDIR010000066.1:0-8664 GCA_038748735.1 Bacteroidota bacterium
AGCCTACACATTGCACTAGACGGTCGCCTACTGGTCAACGGGGCGGGGCGTATCGGCTTTCAGGATAGCCTGAGTAACCCCTTCAATGCCGAAGAGCATACCTACGACGTATGGATAAGGGGCCGCTACTGCTCGGGCGCACCGACTAATGTATTGGTAGAATCCGAGGGCCAGATCGTAGTCGGCGACTGGGACGTCATGCGCAATACTGGGCGGCTGCATACAGATGATTCCGTGACGGTTAATGTCGTCTCTAAAGGTGCTATCTACGTTGACCCCTACTCAGAGTTACTCATCGGGAGCGGCAGAGAAGTCGTCATCGGCTCCGAAGGCTTTCTAGGTGCTCGCAACGGTGCGCAGATCGTAGTAGAAGACGGAGGCACCCTCTGGATTCAAGCGGGCGCTATCCTCCAGATTTCTCAGCAGAGTGCATTAATCGTACGCGAGGGGGGACGCTTGATTATTGACGATGGCGCTGCTGTTCGTTTGTGGGACGGTCAAGAACCCGACGGCCGTGCTGTAATTGACTGTTATGGCACCCTCGAAGTCAACGGTGCTTTCAATTTCGACGGCAATGGTTATTTCCGCTTTCACTCCACGCACGAACTGGCCTACAATGGTCCGGAATTCGCCTTCTCCGGCATGGGTCGTGACTTCCGCTTCATTGAACTGACCGACTATACTTCCCTCCACCTAGGCAGTGTGGCCTTGGAGTTAAGTCAGGGTAAAATTGTTTACGGACAAGACGCGGTCATCAAGCTGGAGGAAGACGCCGCCCTAAAGCTCATCGCTACTCGTCACGTGGGGAGTGGAAGCGGCATCGGTATTGATGCGGTCGACCTGACTCGCTTAACGATTAGCAACTGTGAATTCTCCGGTTTAGATGCGGGTTTGGATATATCTCGCTTGAATGCACCCAATATTTCCGTTCAACGTATGATACAAAATACCGAGTTTGTTGAATGCGTGGCAGGACTACAACTAGAACAAGCCGAAGGGCTATTCGTAAATGGATGCACCTTCACAGGAGGAGAGATAGGAAGATACGCCGCAGTACTGGATAATATTGACCAAGTACGCTGGTCCAATACTACGGTAAGCAACTATTTTCGGAACACATCAGACACGGAAGAATGGGGGGCTATCGACTTGCTGGATATTCCTGACTTTGTGATGAGTGGTGGTAGTATCAACAATAACGACGTGGGTATTTACGTGCCAGAATACGGCGCTTCAGGACTCGCAAATCGCACGAATATCGTATTAATCAACCAGGCTACTATTGCCGACCACGAAGTATACGGTATCCACTACGTAAAGGGAGGAAAAGACGAAAATGACTTAGACTATGGTCTTGTCCTGATGGATTGTGCCAAACTACTCAATAACCAAGTGGGTATAAAGGGCCGGGATGTGCTGTTACAGATTGATGCCGTAGAAAACAGCGGAACGGACGATCCCGCTTTTTGGCGTTCCAACGTATTCCAAAACCGAACATTCGGTAAGCTATTTGAGATTTGTTACGTGGACCGTTCTGACGTCACTACGGTCACGGCACACGGCAATTATTGGTCTATACCAATACCTACGGAGGTAGATATTGCCGGGATGCACTTGCTTAGGAATGCGCAAGACCCTACGGGTTGTTCTGGAAGCTATCCTAGTGTCCTACTAGACTTCGCCGATTTTGTCTCTGCTGAACCTACGGGCTGTCCACCGCCGCCGCCCATGGCACCGACAAATCCAACGAGTAAGGACTGTGGGCTAGAAACGGAAGGCGGAAACTTCGTCGGTCTTCAGGAGTCTGCTCTAGGTGGTAATTGGAATATTCCCTCAGAAAGTCCTATTGCCCACCTGCAGTTCGGAGCGGAGGTCGCTAATTCGTCCAATAGTAGTTCTCTAGTCTATCAAGATGCCTACCGCACTTATCGTTCCGCCCTTGCGGAAGAAGAAACGACAGAACTTGCCCGCGAGCGGTTTCGGTCACTCGCGCAAGTCAGCGAAACGGAACGGGCCAACGCCTCCGCTTTGTGCCAGAAATACGTAGACGTCAGCCGCATTCTCGCCATCGGTAACTACGATGACTACAAGCCAGAGAAGCCGGAGGATCGTGAGGGTAAGCGTGGTCAACAATCAAAGGAGTTGGATAACACCCCTTCTTTCTACATTTACCCTAATCCCGTGACGGATGTTCTCCACGTAGAGACAAAGGAAGACACGGGACCATCTCCATCTTGGATTATTCAGGACGAATAGTAGTCGAAGTACCGAATACGACCACGTCCATGACGCTAGACGTAGCGGCTTTTCCGAGCGGCCTTTACACTATTCAATTTTTAAATGAAGAAGGCGTACTGCTGAGCACCCAGAAAATAGTGGTGGAGTAGGCACCGAGCTTTGATTTACGAACAATTTAAAGGTTATCCCGAATTTTCGTTGACGCGAAAATTCGGGATAAGAGTATGTTTAGAAATTTTACGAACTGATTTTTAACGATTTATCGGTTCTGACTATAAAATCAAAACCGAGCTTAGCAAGCTAAGTGAGGTTTTTATTTTGACGTCAGGTTCATAAATCCTTAAAAATAAGGAAGTACCAAATGATGTTCTGACATCTTTGTTCAAAGACTAATCAAAAAAATAAATTTTTAAATATACTCTCCCAACTCACCACCTCACCAACTCCTCCTCCAACCGCCACAACCCAAAATCCGTGAGGCGTACGCGGAAGCCAACTCGTTCGAAGAAGCTACTTTCTTGCAAGCGATCGTGGATGGCCGCCGAACCGAGCAGTGGGGCGTAAATACCAATTTTCCCGTCCAACCACTCTAGGGCGATACCTGCGTTCCAGAGAAAGGTATTTTGGGTACCATCGAAGGTAGGTTCGCCGAAAATGCCGAGGTCGACGTAGGGGCGCAAGGGGACACTCGCGGGCAAGAGCGGAAAGTCCGCCGTGAGGTTGAGACTGAGTAGGTAGTCGTTGCTGCGTCCTACGGGAAACTGCGGTGACAGCGCCGCTCGGAAACCACCCGCACGTTGCCCCAATTGTTGACTGCCGACGCCGTTCGCAGCGCTGCGGTCAAAGTAGAAATTGTCGTAGCGGTAATCCTCTACCCCTCGGTCAAAGAGACTAAAGGCAGGGGCGGGCGTGAAGGTCGTCCCCTCCAAGGTGTGATGCAAAAATAAGCCACCGAAAAAGCGCCAAGAAACGGCTTTCTGGTGATCGTACCAGGATTTGCCTTCTGCTTCCAGACGCAATTTACCCCCGCGCTGCGCACGGTCGAAGTCGTCGGTATAGTTGAGATATTCGTAGGTTAGCGTCCACGCCCAGGGGGAGAGCCCCGTCGTTTTGCGCCAGCGGGCAAAGCCTTCGATAACCTGCGTGGGTGCATTTTCGGAGACGCCCGCAAAAACGCCGCCCGGTCCAAATGCTAGGTCTTCCGTTCTGCTCCCCACCCAGCGTAAACCGAGCTGGCGCTTCCAACCCGTTGTGGGTGCCTTACGGCGTAATTCCAAGCGGGCCGTAACACTAGCCCGGCGGTAGCCAAGGAAGACATCCTCCGGCTCAAAGTAGCGATAGTGGTAATGGCGAAAGTTACCTTCCAGGGTCAGTTCACGCGCACCCGACCAACGGTCAAGCGGGATACGCCAGCGGGCCGCCCCCAGGCCGACGAGCGCGGTACTGCGGGTACCAAATGACGGTGCCAACAGCCACTCCAAGCGGCGCGGAACCAGTCCACGGTTATGTAAAAAGAGCAGCGGCATTGCGCCATCCGCCGCGTTGTAGCCCACTAGGGGACCGACGAAAATATTCGGTCGCTCCTCGTTGGTGACGCCCAGGTACAGTCGCCAGTGCGGTAAGCGGACACCCCGCGCCCAGTGGTTATTGCTCCGCACCATGTCCAGGCCACGTTGCGCCCGATCCAGGTGAATACTTGTGTAATTCGCCCTGGGGATAGCGAGTTGTCGCTTTCCAGTGAAACCGGGCCAACTATAACTCGTTTCTTTCCCCTCAGCTTCAGCGGTAACCGTAATGGGTCCGGCCATTTGCCCCTTATTTTCTACCGTGAGGTAGGTGCTGTCGCCAGTGGTCACTTTGCGCAAAGCGTAGTCCTGAAAATCGGTGCTACCCATGGCGTGCTGAAAAAACCAGTCGAGGTCGTCACCGCCTACCTCCTCGAGGGTTGCCTGCACGTCGGCGGGTTGCGGATGCCGAAACTGCCAGCGGTCGTAAAAAGTTTGTACTGCGCGGTCCAAACGTGCGGTACCCCAGTAGTCTTCGAGTTGTTGCAGACCGAGGGCGGGCATCGAATAAGCCGTGATGAAGTAATTGTACACCCGCAAGTCTTCCGAAGGAGTAGCAGGTGCTTGCAGATGACGTTGACAACCAAAATAACGGTGTCCCAAATCATCCAGCGAAGCGGGCGAACCACCCAGCAGACCCTCCGGCAAATCGCGTGATCCGGCGTAGTACTTAGCATCGTAGCGATGATCGTAATAAGAATTGAAGCCCTCGTCGAGCCAGGCGTGGTCGCGCTCGTTGGTGGCCAGAATACCGTAAAACCAATTGTGACCAATCTCGTGCGCCAGCACGTGGTCCAGCGAACGGGCCGAACTTTCCGAGCCAATCACCGTCACCATGGGGTATTCCATACCGCTGCCCGCACTCAGCGCACTCTGCACCGCCGTCACCTGCGGGTAGGGGTACTCCCCCACGTAGTCGGAATAAAAGTGCGTTGCCCGCTTGATGTACGTCATGGACGCCTGCCACAGGTCCGCTTGATAATCCGTAAAAAAGGACCAAGCGTCAATCGTGCGTTCACCGCGCTGAATGGTATCGTGCAAGACGTGAAAACGCTTATCGGCAAACCAAGCAAAATCGTGTACCCGTTCGGCGTGGTAGTGTAGCGTTTTCCGGCTAGCGCTACTAGCGGGAAAGGTGGCCTGTTTCGCCGTTTCCTCCTCCTCGATTGACCAGGACTGCTGCGCGCTAGCTTGGGCTTTTTGCCGCAAGAATTCGCGTTCCACAGCGGTTTCCAACCTTCCCGTAGCACCTACCAAATAGTTGGCGGGCAGCGTTAGGTATACGTCAAAATCACCAAACTCGCTGTAGAACTCGCCGTAGTTGAGGTACGCCATGGGATGCCAGCCAGCGCAGTCGTAAACGGCAGGTTTGGGAAACCACTGCGTAACTTGGTAAGACTGCCCCAGGTGCCCCAGCCGCGAGAAGGAGGCCGGGAATTTCAGTCGAAAAGGCGACGCAATCGTAAGTGATGCGCCGGGTGGTAGCGCCTCGGCCAATTCTAAGCGAACAACGTCCGGTCCCAATTCCGTCGGGGTGATGGTGAGGGACTCTCCATTCGCCACAAAATCAAGGCTGTCTATGTACCCCAGGTCTTTATCGAGCGCGTAGTAGAAGCGCGTATCTCCGTCGTTGGCTTGCTGTCGGGCAAAAGCTGTGTTGCGGCTGCTGTACGCATTGGGCCACAGGTGCAGGTAGAGCCAATCCAGCGTATCCGGTGAATGATTGGTGTACGTCATCCGCCAATTGGCGTGCAAGGTATGCTGCTCATCGTCCAGCGTAGCGTGAATCTCAAAGTCGGTACGTTGCTGGAAATAATCAGCTTGGGCGAGAAGGACTTGGCTGGCTAGTAGTAGCGCTAGGAGTGGGAATGATGGCATGGTGGTGTGCTTATTGGGGACCAATATCGGGAATAGCGCGCATTTGCTAGTCACCCTAACCCCACCCCCGCCGCCATCAAAACGGCCAGCAGCGGGATCAATACCATTAAAAATACCTGCCCCAGCACCAACTGCCGTATGCGGCGGGGGACCGACACGAACGCCGCAGCATCGTCTTTCTTGCTTTCGCGGCTCAGAAAAATAGACGGGTAAATGCTAAGCAAGCCGACCACAATTGCTAGCGTAACTTTGGTGTGAAAGATTCCATTAGCAGTATAAAATTCCGCAGGTTTACCTACCACCAACCACTGTAACAAGCCCGTAACAACCACCACAATGGCCGCAGCGCCGTACGCCCGATCAATGCGCAGTAGTCGCCGAATTTGTTGGCGCGGCACCTGTTCGGCCAGCAACAACCATTCGGTAGTGAGCGCCCCAATCCAGACGAAGATGCCGATAAAATGTAAGTAGCGAACGAGCAGGTCAAGGGTCATTTTATGGAGAATAGACGTTATGAATATAATTTGTGTAGGGAGGAAACGCCGCTATTTTTGGTGCTATCAAGGCAAAACCACGAAGTAGCCGCGAAGCGAAACGTAGGCATAGCCTTAGCTAAGTCGAGGCTTTTTAACGCAGATAGCGCCGAAAAGAGCAAGTTTAGACATATAACAAGTTGTGTTCATAATGTCTAATATATAATCCTAAAATTATGTTAAAGCCTAACGAAAGTGCGGGCGAATGGTTGAGCCGTAGGTTAATTCAGTAATCAAATTACTAGGATCATGAAGCACCTACTCGTCCTCGTTCTAGCGACTTTTTTTTCGTTTTCGCTGACAGCGCAAACGCTCAGCTTAGACTCCATTCCATCTAATGACTACCGGGCGTCAATTGATATTCCGATGTACCGTAATGTGTGGAATCTCAGCCCACTCCAGTGGAAGACCGAAAATAAGCAAGAACACATGACGTACACCCTCCTGGATGGCCGTACTGTTTTCACGCCTCCGGGTGCGGAAATCACGTTCTCGAATGGTCCGCAGTTTACGATTACTTTCCACAAAGGGAAACACGTAGTTCGGGACGCTGAGGACAACTTACAGGCCACCATCGAAGCGCGGCACATCACCCTGGCCAACGGTCAACGCTACCGTATCCGTTCCCGGGGACTATTCAATCCGATAGTGAGCGTCGAATCACCGGACCAATCAGAGCCCATCATCATCAATAAGATGAGAACGAGACCTTTTGAGGCACACGAAGTCGATGTTTTCGCCAATTCACCACTGCTGTGTGCCATCGGTTCATTCCTGGCGATGGAATATATCCGTGACCTGCAAAACCCTTTTTGAGTTTAGTATCTCTAAGTTACCCGTTGCGTTCGCAACGTCAACCGCAAAACTGAACAGGCCGCGTTACGCGCAAAACGGTCTTTGTTAACTCCGACGAGTACGTCCAACCAGTCTTCTTTGTCGGGGGTGCCGATGATGAGTAGGTCGTAGGAAGCGGAGGCTTCGGACAGGGCATGAACGGGGTCGTTGTCCTGCGTGATAAGGATTTTGTACTCGGAACGACAGTTGGATAGCAGGGCCTGATCTTTTTGGCGAATCGCGTTGACCTCATCTTCCGATGTACCCGGCGAAACGACGTGCATCAGCGTCAACTCGGCCCCGTAAAACGCGGCGATACGGTCGCAGGCCTCCAAGTAGGCAGGGTTCTGACGGCCCGGCCGGACGGCCACCAAAATTTGCCGGATGTAGCGCACCCCCTTGTCGAGGAAGAGCGCAAAATTACTGTCAATCCGCGGCACGAGCCAGCCGATGGGGTTGCGCACAAAAATACTGTTGCCCGAATTACGCCCGTTCCAACCCGCCACCAGCCAACGGCAGTGGGTCTGCTCGCTGATCTCTTGGACAGTTTGTACCAAGTCGTGCGTAACCGCAGCGTCGAAATCAATATCGACTTGGCGTACCGCTGCCATTACCCCAATGCGGCGATTGAGGGAATTGACCACCGGGTCGTCTTCCAGCACGTCCGCCAAGCGGGTTTGGTCGGGGACTTCCCGTAGGTGAACCACCTGTATCTTATCGCCGTGCGCCAGGGCAGCGGACATTTCTACCAGCATTTCAGGCGAACGTTCCGCACCGAATAGCGGCGTTACGGCCATCGCGTTATCCGCCAAGGCTCCGTCGAGATTGGCGTCAGAACTAACGGGTTCGATGGCGTGCTGCCCCTTGGCCCGTTCTTTATTTTTTTGTCGACGGTACAACAGAAAAGCCGCCGGACGGTGGCCGTACACTTTGAGTACGCCACTGCGCTGTACGCGGGGTTTGCCGTACAAATAAAACAACAGCCAGCCCACCAGCACGATGCCAATGGCTGATACCAGTGCCGAAAATCCGAGTACGATTAATAAGCCAATCCCCGTCAGGATACCAAAGATTTGGATGTAGGGATACATCGGCGAATTGAACTTGGGTTGGTACCAAGCCACGGAGGTTTCGCGCAGGACGATCACGCAGAGGTTGACCAGAATGAACATCATTACTTTGAACCCGCTGGCCAGTTTCGCAATCTTTTCTACCTCAAACAGCAAAATCACCGCCGCCATCATTGCGCAGGTGATGATGATAGCAATGACCGGGGTCAAGAACTTGGGATGTACCTTTCCCAACTTCTCCGGCGCGAGCTTGTCCCGGCTCATGGCGAAAGGGAAACGCGAGGCCGCCAGCACGCCGCTGTTAGCCATAGAAATGAGCGTCACGATGCCGAGCACCGCCGCCGCAGTACCCGCTACTTTGCCAAACATGCCGTTGGCCAGGGTATAAACAGGGTGCAGGTCGTTTCCTAATTCACTCATCGGGATGTTACCCACCATCACGAAGCTGATGAGCGTATACAACAAAGCGACGATCACCAGCGCCAGGAGCATAGCAATGGGTAAGTTACGCCCGGGATTTTTGATTTCTTCCGCAATAGCGGCCAC
>JBCDIR010000067.1:0-8627 GCA_038748735.1 Bacteroidota bacterium
CTTGGTTGTACCCCATTTGCGTTTGCGCAGATTGCGTGCGATAACGACACCGAAGCCCCCGACCCCATCTGTATAAACGGCCTGACCGTAGAGGCTATTCCGGATTTTGGTGCCGTCGTCTGGGCAGAAGACTTTGACGCTGGCACAACGGATAACTGTGGCCTATTTCAGCTGACCATTACCACTCCGACGAATAATGATGGTACACCGCCAACGACGAGTTCCATTACGGTTCCCCCCGAGCTGGGTTTTTACCCCGTCGTCATCTACGCCACGGACGAAGCCGGCAACAGCGACTTCTGCGAAACCTTCATAGAAGTTACCGGGACCACTTCCGGCGATTGTGCCGAGGATGTTACCGACCCTATCCTAGCGTGTATATTGGAGCTGAACGTTGCCCTGTCCCCTATCACGGGTTCGGCCATTATTAGTGCCGAAAACCTACTCGTGGACGTGACGGATAATTGCGATCCGGAACCGACCCTTTCGGCCAATCTAGCGAGTACAAGTACCGGATCACCGCAGGGTAATAGCTTCGTCGAATTCACCTCCGTAGGAACGTACCAAGTGGAGCTGTGGGCTGTCGACAATGCCGGGCAGAGCACGGCCTGTATATCGAACGTGATCGTACAAACGATTGGTACCAACTGCGAGGACGATACGGTCCCGC
Organism: Bacteroidota bacterium; assembly: GCA_038748735.1. Taxonomy (GTDB): domain Bacteria; phylum Bacteroidota; class Bacteroidia; order Chitinophagales; family Saprospiraceae; genus Lewinella. The sequence continues at coordinate 671 of JBCDIR010000067.1, forward strand.
CCGTGCTAGCGTGTGTCAATGGCATCACGGCGACCTTGGGTGTCAATGGGCAAGCAACCATCTGGGTCGAAGATGTCCTACTCAGTTTTGGTGACGATTGTACCGAGGTACCGCTACTCCGAGTCGAACCGACCGAAGACAGTAACGGTACCCCGCCCGTGGATCAAAACGTAGCGTTTACCGACCCCGGCACCTACGAGGTGACCGCTTGGGTCATCGATGCGGCGGGGAACACTAGTTCGTGTACGACTACCATCACCATTCTCGGAGATCCGACGGATTGTGATAATGATACGACTGCGCCGACAATTGTTTGTTTTGCGGTTATACCTGTGTGGGCCCACCCGGTGAACGGAGCTGTTGTTTCACCGGATATTATTTTAGTTGAAACATCAGATGCTTGTTCGGCAGTTACGCCACTGGTCGAGCTGGGAAGTGACTTTAACGATAGCTCCAACGCTACTCCGAGTGTAGTGCTTCCGCCACAGGTGGGCTTGTACAGTGTAACGACCTGGGCGATTGACGCAGCAGGTAACGAAAATGCTTGTGTGACCGCAGTAGAAGTTGTCGGTTTTTACACACCTATTGAAGGGCAAGTTTTTTTAGATGATAATGAAAATTGCCTGCTGGATGGTACGGAAGGCGACCTGGGCTTCGGCAACTGGACGATTCAAGCCACCGACGAAGCTACTGGAGAGGTCTACACTACTACGACGGATACGGACGGTACGTACGAGTTGGTTATTCCCGTCGTACCAGTGGGTACCACTGTGCCGTATACGGTGGCCATTGTACCCCCTGCTGGTATAGCGACCAGCTGTGCGACTACTCAATCCTTTGCCTTAGCTACTGAGGGGGCAACCCACGATTTTCCGGTGCAATTAGCAGCCAATTGCGATTACCTAACGGTAGATGTGAGTACACCTTTCTTACGCCGCTGCTTCAGCAATTCGTACTATTTAACGTATACCAATTACTCGGCCCAGCCGGTGGCGGATGCTCGCGTCACCTTTCAATTGGATGCAGATATGACCTTCCAGTTTGCTACGCAAGCCCACACGGATTTGGGTAACGGTCTGCTCGAATTTGACTTGGGCACCTTAGCCGTTGCCGCTAGTGGTACTATCCGCGTAGACGTGTTGTTGGCGTGTACTACTCCGCTGGGGGCTACGCACTGTGTCGAAGCACAAATTCATCCGTTTACGTGTACGCCCGCTAGTTTCGCCGAGCTCGTCGTGACGGGAGATTGTGACGAAGAGACGGAAGAGGTCCGCTTTCTGATTAAGAACCAGGGTAATGCAGCGATGCTAGCCGCTAAAAACGTCGGAATTACCGAAGATATTATCATGTACATGAATACCGATGACTCGCCGAGTGTTCAGCTCGGGGTAGGGGAAGAGGAGACCATCACGCTACCCGCCAACGGTGCCACTTGGCGCTTGGAAGTAGAGCAGGATGAGAGCTTCCCCTTCGGTGGCGTGGCCACGGCTTTTGTCGAAGGCTGTAACGGCTTTAGTCCGGGGGTGGCTACCCAATTTTTGGTGGGCAGTAACAAACCGAACGTTACGACCGACTGCCAGGAAAACATCGGTGCTTGGGATCCCAACGATAAGCAAGCCTTCCCACGTGGCTACGGCGAGCAGCACTACATCAAGGAAAATACGCCACTGGATTACCTCATTCGGTTCCAAAATACGGGCACGGATACGGCCTTCAACGTCGTCATTGAAGACCAAATCAGTACGCACCTGGATTGGAGTACCCTCCGCCCCGGTACGAGTAGCCACCCTTACCGTTACGAACTGTCGGAAGACGGTCTAGCGCGCTTCTACTTTGATGACATTATGTTGCCGGATAGCAACGTCAACGAGGCGGCTTCGCACGGTTTTGTGAAGTTCCGTATCCAGCAAGTTACCGACAATTCCGTCGGGACGGTACTGGAAAATACGGCGGCCATTTACTTCGATTTCAACGAACCCATTATCACAAATACGGTCACGCATACGATCGGCGAAGACTTTGTGTTGGTCAATACCTATACGCTTCATCATCCCAATTTAGCGCTGAGTATCCACCCGCATCCTTTACACACCCAAGCCCAGCTTGAAATCACTGGACATTCCCCCGAAAACGCCCAACTTACCCTGTTTGACAGCCACGGTCGCCTAGTGACGAAGCAAGCCTTTTCGGGCGCTTCCGTCACTTTGCACCGGGCATCTTTCTCTACGACTGGCCTCTACTTCTACCGCCTCACGGACGATGGACAGGTACTGGCAACGGGTAAGCTGATCGTGCAGTAATCCCAAAAAGCACCATTCTTTAGGAAGAGTAGTTGTAGTCCGAGAGCTAATTGTTAAGTAGTTCTCTAATAGACTTGTTCTGCAAGCCCTCAAATGGCTGCGAGTGGCGAAATTTTATCCTGCATTTCGTTAAAAAGCCTCGCTGATACTTAGGCATCGCCTACGTTTTTTGCCTTATTCAGAATAAAATTCGCTACCCTCTCGCTCATTCAGAACCCGCAGAACAAGTCTAATGAAAAGCACCCGAGTACCAATGAATGGTACTCGGGTGTGCTTTTTTGGGGTGGGTTGGGGTTGGGTTGGGTAGACACGTTGGTCTACCCCAACCATTGGTCTACCCCGACGGGTGGTCTACCTTAATACGCTGTTGGGTAGACACGCTGATCTACCCGCTACTCGGGGTCGGGGGTGAGGCGGAGGTAGGGTTTTACTTCGGTAAATCCTTTGGGGAATAGCTCTTTGGCTTGCTCGTTGCTCACGGAAGGAGAGATGACTAAATCATCGCCTTTTTCCCAGTTGGCGGGCGTTGCCAGCTTGCGGTAAGCCGTTAATTGAAGCGAGTCGATGACGCGCAGCAGTTCGTTAAAGTTGCGGCCCGTTGACGGCGGGTAGGTGATCGTCAGTTTGATCTTCTTATCCGGTCCAATGACGAAAACGGAACGCACGGTGGCCTTCGCATCCGCATTGGGGTGAATCATGTCGTACGCCTCCGCGATTTTGCGGTCGGAGTCAGCGATGATCGGGAAATTGACCGTCGTGTTTTGCGTCTCATTGATGTCCTTCACCCACTCGTGGTGATCTTCGATGGGGTCGACGCTGAGGGCGACGACTTTCGTATTGCGTGCTGCGAACTTTTCCTTGAACTTCGCTACGGTACCCAGTTCCGTCGTACAAACGGGCGTATAATCCGCCGGGTGAGAAAACAAGATGCCCCAGCCATCGCCGAGCCACTCGTGGAAGTCGATTTCGCCTTCGGTCGTGACGGCCTGAAAGTTGGGGGCCGTATCACCTAGTCTTAAGGTTGCCATATGCTTTAATTTTGGGAATTGTAATTAAACTGTCGCTAAATTACTAGTAATCTGGTAGGAATTATAGAATTTATCCGTCTTAATAACAGAGAAGCGGTCATAAGGTTGAATCTAGTTTGAGTTATCTGCTGAGGAATAAGGACTTACTATACGAGCGTATACTTTAGGATGAACGAGACGGCCCGGCCTAGTGATGTGCAGCAGGCGGCGCGCTAGCGACGAGACCCTGTGGGGCCGAGTGATAACGAGCTGCGAAACGTAACGGCCCTCTCGGTGGAGCCGAGAGGGAAGGCCCCAAAAAATAGACTGCCTAACTCAACATCCCGGTCAGCACCTCCACCGCCCGTTCGTAGGTTTCTTCCATACTAGCGGCGTTGTCCATACCGGCGTAGAGGGCCATTTCGCAAGTGCGCAGGAGGGCGAGAAACTGCTCGTTATGCGTTGCTGAGGCCCCCATTGCCGCAAGTTTAGACTGTACATTGGACTTGGTCAGGTCCGCGCGGGGGAGTTGGAGCTTGTCGCTAACGTAGCCGAGCAAGGCTCCTTCCACTTCGCCGTAGAACGCGCGGGCGTTACCCGCTTCCCGAAACTGCTGAGCGGTTTGGAGGCGGTCGAGGGCTTGCTGGCGAGCGCGTTGCTGGGCGAGGGCTACGGGGTCCACCTCCGGCTGCTGGTCCTGGCGGCGCAGGTAGACGAAGAGGCCACCGAGTAACAGCAAAGGCGTACTGAATAGCCCCCAGTAGAGTGGTGTACCAAAAAAGGGGACGCTGGGTCCACGTACGCTGGGCTGCGCACGCGGGGCAAATAATCCCTGGTTGTTCTCCGCTTCGGCCACCAAACCGGACTGCTTTTCGCCCGTACCCGCTTTGACGGTAACGCGTTGGGGTTGCAACTGCACCGTTTGGTAGTTGAAGCTGTCCGTGTTAAACACCACCACTTCGGGAGCCAGGATAAATTCCCCCGCCTCTTTTGGTACCAGGACGTACTCAAAGACCTTACGCCCCTTGATATTACTCGACAAATCGATGTATTCTTCGACCAACTCCTTGGGATCGTATAATTCAAAAGCAGCGGGGAACCGTAGGTCAGGCGCGGTGATGCGCTTCAAGTCGCCGGGTCCCTCGAAGGTGAGGCGGTAGCTGAGTGCGTCGTCCGTGGTGAGGACTTTGCTGTTGGCTTGACCCGTAATTCGGTAACTGCCGGTGAGGCCGTCGAAGTCCGCCGGCGCAGGTTGGGGGAGGGAACGCACGTCGATATCAATCGCTTTACTGCTGATGGGTACCCGCCGCAGTTGCCGCCGCGAGAAGAACCCACCGCGTTGCCTGCCGTTGTTTTCGATCGGTACGCCCGCCACCATCGACAGGGGTTGAATGGTGAGCGTACCGGTCTGTTGTGGATAGAGTACGATGCGTTTGAGGATGCGCGAGGCGTACTGCTGGCCATTGCGTATAACGCGCATGACCCGTGAGTCGTATTGGTTAATTTCGCGCGCGTAGAAGCCGTCGTAGGCCGGGTCATTGGAAGCACTCAGTCCTTCCACGTCCACCCGGGAGTAGAGGACGTAGTCGAGTACCAGTTGCTGACCGAGGTAGCGCGTCGTTAGCTGCTCACCCGTGTCATTTTCGAGGCTACTAGCGTTGGGGCGTAGACGAGCTTCCAGAAAGACTTCTTGGCTGGTATTGCTGTCCGTTTGCCCCCGGCTGACGCGGATGGTCAGCGGCTGGGAGCGGTAGGTTTTACCTTTGGCTTGGATACTGGCTTGGCCAATGGTGAGGACGCCCGTCCGCTTGGGTTGTAAGCGGTAAGTGATGGTCGATTCTTGCGACCGGCGACCGTTGATGATGGTAGTCGAAAAGCCCTGACTGGGTCCGGCCAGTACGTTGAAGTCGCGGAAGTTAGGCGCTTGGAAATTGCCGCCCTGGGCGTTGCTGAGGGTAAAGGTCAGTTCAAAGTAGCTGTTCTGTACCACCTCGCGGGCATCGGCGTAGGCGGTGAAGGTAATCGCGTCGTTATTCTGTGCGGCTACCGCCCCGCAACAGCTAATGATTAACGCAAAACAAACTTTTAAGAACAGTAACGGACGCCCCATTGTCAAAAATTTTGGCAAAGATACGGGTTCTCTTGCGTTGGTTTACTACGTTTTGATGATTGGGGTAAATTAGTTCAAGCTATTCGATTCCAGCAGATTAAAGAACTGGTCGAGCTGTGGGGTGATGACGATTTCGGTGCGGCGGTTGGTGCTACGGCCATCTGCGGAGTCGTTATCGGCGATGGGGGCAAATTCGGCCCGGCCCGCCGCGATGAGGCGCTCGGGAGCTACGAGGTAATCTTGTTGTAGCGTACGCACGACGGTGGTGGCGCGACGTACGGACAGGTCCCAGTTGTCTTTGGTACAGGAGCCGGCCATGGGTACGTCGTCGGTATGGCCTTCCACCATGACGTCCAATTCGCTGTGGTCGTTGAGGACTAGGGCAATTTTATTGAGCACTTCTTCCGATTGGCTGGCTAAACGCGCACTGCCGGACGAAAACAGGAGGCGGTCCGCAATAGAAATGTGGACTTTCCCGCCGCGTACTTCTACTTTTACGTCCTCATCATCTATGTTGCCGAGGGAGCGTTTGAGGTTCATGACCAGCGCGAGGTTGAGGGAATCCTTGGCTTGCATCTTCTGCGTCAGGTCCTGGATGAAACCGTACTGGTCACCCAGGCTTTCCAGGGATTGTTTGATACTTTCGGCCCCCGTTTTGCTGACGACGGACAGGTCAGACATGCTATTCAATAAGCTGCCGTTGGACTGGCGCAGGTATTCCGCTTCCTGCGTGAGTTGGTCAACCTTAGATTGTTGCGATTGTAGTGCGGCATTTAGCTCAGTGACTTTGCTGCTTTTCGTGATGGCAAAATAGCCGCTAATACCCAGTAAGATCACCAGTACAGTGGTGATGATGATGGCAGTACGATTCATGTGTAGTTGGTTTAAATGTACATTAGATTACCTGGTCTCGGCTCAGCCGAGAGCCAGGAATGACGATTTTTTATTGGAGTTCCTTGTTTAGCTTGCCATCAGCTCGATCTCCTATCGATCTGATGACTTCACTAAAAAAGGAACTAAAAAATCGTTAGTTCCACTTCATCTCACAAGTCATGTTATTAAACTCATGATTAGACGATGTTGATGAAGACTCCAGATACGTGGTGGAAAACTGCTTTGGGGTGGGAATTATTGTGTTGAATGTTAAAGTTTACGCTGGGATGGACTGCTCGCGGAGTCTTTTGTTTAGCCTCATTTTGTTAACAGTATTCACATTATACTACCCAAAAGTTAGTTGCCTTTTTAGTGTGAATTGGAGCTGTTTAGCTTGTCTTTTTCAACGATGGCGACACGCAATTAGACGAGCAAAAGATCATCGGGAAAACGGGAGGAATATACCATACCAAGTCAAAACGATACGAGGAGGTAGAACTAGTCGCCCTACGCAGTCTATTCAGTGGCGGCGGTGGCGACTTACCAGAAAACGACTTAGAAGCAGTACGTAACGGGATGCGCCTTTGTCCCGATTGCCAAGAAAACATCCTCATTGCTGATAATCTATCGCCGGTACGTGATTTGTCACTACTGTCAGCCGTAGACCGACCTATCCGGGTAATTCTGTGTGGGGTGGGCCAAGTCATTCATCCCGATTATCTCAATATTGCCAGAACAACGGGTGGCTCTATTCATCTTATGGAGGAAGACCTCTACGATTTGGTACGCTTAAACGAAGGAGAAGAAGTGGAACTAGGAGGGGTAACTTATAAAATCATCAATGATCGCTTTGTCATTACGAAGGGTATATAGAATTACTCATTAGGCGTTTTAATGCACTTATTGCTGTTTTTTCTGGACTTCGTTCACCGAGAGCGTAGAGGAAATTACTGGTGCCTCAACGTACAATATTAGTAGAGACGGGAGAGCTTTCCAGTTACAGTATCGTCACAAAAATGTCATATTTGGATTTAGTCTAAATAAAAATTAAAATAACAATCCTTCCCCACTTAGCTTTGCCGCATTGTTTAGAAAACACAACACAATGCAACTCAAAACCTCAACTTTAATATTAATATTTTCCCTGGTACTGGGAGGGCTTCATGCCCAAACCGGGATCGTTACCGGGACGATCAATGATCTGGACGGTAGTCCGATGGAATTTGCCAACGTCAGTTTAGCGGGTACTACGCTGGGCCAAACCACGGATAAAAATGGTAATTACCGCATTGCGGGTGTAGCGGCCGGTGAGTATAATCTTCTGGTGACCTCGGTAGGGTACGAAGACGAAACTAGGCCCATTACGCTGGCGGCGGGACAAACGCTAACGGTTGATGTGCAGTTTACGACGGATGCCATTGACCTGCAATCCGTAGAAATCACGGGACGTCGGGCCATTAGCTACCAGAATAAGGAGACTTATTCTGCGACCAAAACGGGAATGCTCATCAAGGATGCTCCCACGGCGATTGATTTTGTGACCAAAGAGTTGATTCTTGACCAAGCGGCTTTCAGTTTGAACGACGTACTGAAGAACGTGGCCGGAGTCAATCAATTTAGCTTTTACAACGACATTACGATCCGCGGATTTCGAGTGCAGGGGCAGC
>JBCDIR010000068.1:0-8622 GCA_038748735.1 Bacteroidota bacterium
CACGGACGGCGGCGGCGCGGGCGGCGGCCAGTTCATCCGTATACTCAGCGATTTCCACACTATCAATCTTCCCACCAGGAAACACCCAAAGTCCACCCGCGAAAGCGAGCTTGCGGTTGCGCCGCAAGAGCAAAACTTCCAGCTGTTCGTTGTTTTCCCTGCCAATGAGTACCGTGGCGGCGGCATTTGGTTGCATATTTCCAGTCTTCTTGCGTGCGCTGCACGCGTATCTTTTTGTCCGTAAACGGGTAAGTTAGTCTAAAATTATAAATTTTTTGTTGATATATTTTATAATAAAAAACAATGCTACTTACTTTTGGGCCATTGTAAATCATCACTCACTGCAAACTCTACCATTCGTCTAAAAGAGTAAGTTATCCATCGGAAATAGCTTGCTCAATTGCAACGAAGCGGGCAACTTAGAGTCCTTATTACCAGACAACTCGACTGTTATGAAAACAACCTTAGCCACTTTATTCATTTTACTGACTTTCAGCGCATTTACCCAAACTGCTCAAGTCCAGGGGCAACTCCAGGACCCCGACGGTGAAGCGGTCGTTTTTGCCAACGTAGCACTTTACAATACGGCAGATAGCGTCCTCGTCAAAGTGGAAACGACGGACGAAAGCGGTGTTTTTCGCTTGCGTAATCTTGCGGCTGGTACTTACCGCCTGACGGCAACCTACGTAGGTGCGGAAGACTTGGAGCGCAATGACATAACGCTGGCCGCTGGACAAAGCCTGGATTTGGAAGTTCTCCAGTTTGCTAGCGGAGCCATCGAATTGGCCGAAGCCACAGTTACGGCCCAACGGGCGCTGGTGGAAGTCAAGCCGGACCGGACCGTCTTCAACGTAGAAGGCACCATTAATAGTGTAGGCCAGGATGCCATTGCGTTACTGCGGATGGCCCCCGGCGTGACGGTCGACAACAATAATAACATCAATGTACTGGGGCGGGCGGGCGTACTGCTTTTTGTGGACGGTAAGCAGCTTCCCCTCACTGGGGATGATTTGGTTAACTATCTACAAAGCCTACGGGCGGAGCAAATTGACCGCATTGACATTATCACTAACCCGGGTTCGAAGTACGATGCGGAGGGCAATGCAGGCATTATTGACATTCGCCTGAAGCGCAACGACAACTACGGCGTGAATGGCTCGCTGAGCGGTACGACCAGCCGTGGTCAGTTGTGGCAATCGAACGGCAGCGCTAGTCTCAACTACCGCAACAAGCTCATCAATACTTTTGCGCGCGTGGGCGGACAAGTCAACGATCGCTTTGACAATATGGACTTTCTCAGCACGCAGAACGGTATCTTTCTCAATGAGCGCAACCGAATGACCAGTACCAACGAAGGTATGAACTATCGTTTGGGTACCGACTTCTTCCTGGGCGAGCGGCATACGGTGGGTTTTCTCTTCAATGGTAATAACAATACGGGAGAAAACGCTGCCCTGAACCGTACGGCGCTGTCCCCGCAAGAAAATCAAACGGCTGTTGACAGTGTTTTGATTTCAGACAATAGCGGCATTTCCGCGCGAGATAATTATACGTTTAATTTGAATTATCGGTGGGCGGGTGAAGCAGGGAAAAGTTTCAACGTAGACGCTGATTATGGCACCTACCGCCGCGAGAACATTCGCAACCAACCCAATCGCTACTTTGACGCTAACGAAGAGGTACTGCTCACCGAAATCATCAACGAATTTGATACGCCTACGGAAATTGACATCTACACTTTCCGCGCCGATTACGAGGCGGACTGGAAAGGCGGCCGCTTCGGGGCTGGTGCTAAAATGAGTAAGGTGGTTTCCGATAACACCTTCCTGTTTTTTGACCGGATCAACGGCGTAGTGGTACGGAATGATCGCAATTCTAATACGTTCGACTACGACGAGACGGTCTACGCCGGCTACTTTTCCTACAATCGTCCTATCAACGAAAAGTGGAGCTTCTCCGCTGGTCTGCGCGCGGAGCAGACGGACGCGGTGGGGCAATTGACCGCCTTCGTAGACAGCTTGCGGGAGGACCCCGTGGTTTTAGATTACTTACAGTGGTTTCCTAATGCGGGCCTAACTTGGCAGGTGGGACCAACGCACGTGCTGTCGTTTAACTACGGCCGCCGAATTAATCGCCCGGACTATAACGTGCTCAATCCGTTCAATAATCAGCTCAGTGAGTTGTCTTACGAGAAGGGCAACCCTTTCCTTTCGCCGGAGATTGTCAACAATTTTGAGGTGGGTTATACCCTAAAGTATATGTACAACTTCAAATTGGGCTACAGCCTAACGACGGACCAGATTACGCGCCTGATTGGGCCGGATGCGGTCGATCCGCGGGCAAACTTCATCACGTGGGAAAACCTAGCCGAGCAGAAGATCATCAGCTTCAACGCTAGTGCACCAGTCCAGTTTTCTGAAAAATGGAATGGCTACTTCAACTTTAGCGCCAGCTACCTCGACAACCAAGCCGACTACGGTGATGGTGTCATCGTGGACGTACAGGCGTTTACGTACAGCATTTATCAGCAGCAAACCTTCAAATTTCCCTACGGTTTTCAGGGCGAAATGTCGGGCTGGTTCAGTGGTCCGGGCGTATGGGGTGGCGTATTTGAATACGAAACCAGTTGGAGTTTAGACATTGGCTTGCAAAAGAAATTTTTCCAGGATGCACTCACGGTTCGCCTCAGTGGTTCCGATCTGTTTTACGAATCAGGTTGGGACGGCGTTTCCGTCTTCAATGGCTTAGAATCTGCTGGCGGTGGCCGCTGGGATAGTCGTCGGGCTAGTTTGAGCTTGAACTATAAGTTCGGTAACCAAAAAGTAAAATCACGCCGCCGTAGTACGGGGCTGGAAGACGAAGCGAAGCGCGTGGGAGGATGATTTGGTGGTGTAGTCAAGTGGTGAATGATGAGCCTGTCTAACGCCAGGTAGAGTGGTGAATTTTGGGTTCGGTAGTTTGGTAGACGGTAGTACGGTTTTACGATAGACGGTTTGAAAACTTGACGGTGTCCCTCTATCCTCTACCCTCAGCGAAGCGAGTCCCTCTGATGAGGTGGTGAGTGATGATTTATTCGATACTCCGGCCCTTCCAGCGTACTTTGATGGGGAACAGCGCCAGTGTTCCTACGGTAACAATATAAAAAGTATGTACCAACTGTGCTGGTAAAAACCACTTTAGCCAACGCTGGTCTCCGACCGCACGGCAGGCGTAGGTTAGGAATAGTGTATCGACTAGCGTCTTGATACCCCACGCTAGTAAACAGGAGTAGCGTAGTCTAGGAAAATACCAACTTAATCCGGTTGCCAACAGTAGCCCCACACACAAAAAGTAGACGAACGCCTGAAATACCACTAAGCGGTAGTCGGTATAGCTGCTGGTTTTGCTAGCCCAACGGAGCCGCTGGCGGAAAAAAGCGGGCCAATTAGGGACCGCACTCGTTTGTACAATGGCCTCCGAGTGGGGGAGAAACTGGATACTGACCTTACCAGATTGTACCGCTTTTTGCAATAAAAACACATCATCGCCGGAGGCTCGGTGGGTATTGCCCGCGTAGCCATTTAGTTGCTCGAAGACAGGGCGTTTAATGGCAAGATTCGCTCCGTTGGCCAGTAAGGGATACCCCATTTGTGTACTTGCGCCCGTGAGCAGCATTGTACCCGCTACGTCTAGTCCCTGCAAAGCATTGAGGAAGCCGGGGGCGTAGCGAATTTGTACGGGAGCCAGCACCATATCGGCCCCGCTGCGGGCGCTGTTAGCGAGTTGGGTAAGCCAGTGAGGAACCATCGTACAATCCGCATCCGTGAAAACGAGGAGATCGCCTTTACTGGCTGAAATACCCATGCGGAGGGCGGCTTTTTTGCCCGTTTTTTCTTCCAAATTTAGAATAGTCAACTGAGCGAATCCCCGCTGTTGTAGGATAGCGAGTGTCTCATCCGTAGAATGATCGTTGATGACCATGTATTCCAACGTTGCAGCCGAATACGCTTGGCGCAACAATGCCGTAAGGGTCAATTGGATAGTAGCCGCTTCGTTGCGGGCCGCTACGATGACGGAGATCGTGGGGCTTTTGGCTAATTGGGGAACTACTGACTCTGGTATTTGCGACCAGTAGTAGGTTAGTACGCCGAGGAGTAGCCCGTACCCTACGGCCATTCCTACCAGACCCCACGCTATGATTGTTAAGATTGACAATAATGAAAGGTTAAAACTGATTTTACCTACCGTTTCCTAAACGAAGTATACCGCTTATCCCGAGCGGGACTTAACGAAAACGTAAAAGCGCGTTTCCCGCCACGCAAGGTGCAATAAGTTGTCGCAAATTAGGGTTTTGAATGCACACCTGAAACAGATTTCAAATAACGCGTCCCAAAAACCTAGCATACCATGAGCAAGCACATCCTTATCCTACTTTTAAGTTTTAGCGCCATTGGCTTTTCCTACGCCCAGGGACAAGGCCGCTGCACCCGGGGCGATTGTGACAATGGCCGCGGCGTCTACCAATTCGTAGACGGTTCCAAATACGAAGGCGAATTCAGTGGCGGGCGGATGCACGGCAAAGGAATCTTCACCTTTTACGATGGTTCTAAGTACATTGGTAACTGGCAGCACCGCAAGCGGCACGGTCGTGGACGTATGTTGCTGAGTAACGGCGATGTCTACTTCGGCGAATTTGCCGATAATCACTACCACGGACCGGGCCTGATGACCTACGCCAACGGGCAAACCTACGATGGCAACTGGAACGATGGTCATCCCCAGGGGCACGGTGTCTTCACCTACCCCAACGGCGATCGTTACGAAGGCGAAGTCCACTACGGACAATTCAGCGGTCAGGGCGTGATGTCCTACGCCGACGGCAGCCGCTACGAGGGCGAATGGCACCACGATGTCCGCCACGGTCTCGGTACCCTCTACTACCCCGACGGCCATTCCATCAACGGTCAGTTTGAAAATAATCAATACCTCGCGGATTGGAGCGACCTCGCTTTCACGGGCGATACTGCTAACCTCCGCGATTGCAATACGATCCACTGTGTGACGGGCAAGGGGAAGTTCTCTTACCAAGACGGCTCCCGCTACGTCGGTGATTTTGACCAGGGCATCCCGGCGGGCGTCGGTTCTGTCTACTACGCCAGTGGCGACCGCTACGACGGTGGGTGGCAACGACACGCTCCCCACGGCAAGGGGGTCATGTACTACGCCAATGGCCGCACGGTCGGAGCGATTTGGGATTACGGCAACCCCAGCCGCCACCTCTTTAGCGGGGAACACTCGCCGCAGGAAGAAGTGGCCGTCGTGAAGAGTCCCGAAGTCAAGGTTTGGGCCGTCGTGATTGGCGCGGCGCGCTACACGCACATGCCCGTACTACGCTACACGGACGACGATGCCTACCAAGTGTTCGCTTTCCTCAAAAGCCCGGAAGGAGGGGCGCTACCCGACCAGCAAATTCAGTTACTCATCGACGAAGATGCGACGCATCAGGGCATCGTCAACGCCATGCGCAACGTTTTCCTACGTGCGGACGAAAACGACATGATTCTCTTTTACTTCTCGGGGCACGGTTTGCAAGGAGCGTTCCTGCCGATTGATTACGATGGCTACGCCAACCGCCTCGAACACGAGGAAATTCGGAACGTTTTGCGGCAAAGTCGCGCCAAGCATAAGCTCGTCCTGGCGGATGCGTGTCACGCGGGGAGTTTGTTAGCGGCCCGCGCGCCTATTCACCTCACCTTGCAGGATTACTACGCCGCCCTGAACCAGAGTAGTGGGGGTACCGCTCTTCTACTGTCCTCCAAAGGAGAGGAGTATTCGCTGGAAGACCGGGGACTACGCTCGGGAATTTTCAGCCACTTCCTCATTCGCGGCCTCAAAGGAGAAGCTAATATGAACACGGACCGCATTGTGACGGTACGCGAGCTGTTCAACTACGTACACCAACGCGTGCGCCAGTATACGGGTAACGTGCAAACGCCTACGTTGACGGGAAATTTTGATGACAATATGCCGGTGTCGGCGATTCGTAGGTGATTGGGGGATATGTCTATTAGACTTGTTCGACCAGGCGTGAATGAGGGAGAGTGTACCAGATAACTGCGCGGAGTTGCAAACTCCGCGTAGCGGCTCCATTTTATTGCGTCGCTAAGCTACGGATAGCGGGGGCCAAACACGGAGTATACCGCCTATCACAGCCTCCAAAGCCAGGTAGTGAATGGATGATTTTTGTTGACGAGAGTATCGGCATAGGCAAGCAAAAGCTTCTTTTGATTCTAGCCATAGATTTGAGTGAGTATAGCTTTGAAAAAGCCCCTAGGTTAGAGGATGTCAGCGTCTTAGATATGAGTATTGCCTCTTCCTGGAAATCGGAAAAAATGCAGGCTCGCTTAGCCTTGCTAAAACAAAGAGGATTTGAAATAAAATATGGCGTAAGTGATGGTGGTGCCAGTGTAGTAAAATCGCTGGCAGATGCTGATATACCTAGGGTGGCTGATTGTACTCACGTTTTTGGTAACTTAATCAAGAACCGCTATTCTCAATCGGAACATTTTCATGATTTTTGTCGCTTTTGCCGCCGCTTAACACTCCAGGTAATGATCGGTAAAAACACCGTTATTAGACCTCCCGCACAACGTGCAAAAGGTAAGTATCTTAATATATTGCCATTAGTAGCGTGGGGGCAAAAGATGTTACTCCTTTTAAAAAATTCTGCTCATCGACTTACTCCAGAACAAGCCAAAAAACTGGCTCCCCTAAAGGATTATCAACCATTGATCGAACAAATCAGTGAACTATGTAATGTGCTTAAGCAGCTATCCGCGATCCTGAAAAATCAAGGATTAAATCAAGATTCCAAACAAGAATGCTATAGCGTTATTGAAGCGAGTAATGTTCCCAAAGAAGTGCAACAAGATTTGGGCAGTTATTTAGAGAACAACTCTATTTTACAACACAAATATGATAACCTGATCTGCTGTTCTGACATTATTGAGTCAACCTTTGGAAAGTATAAAAGAAACTTGAGCCTTGCGACCAAAGGTCACATCAACGATAATTGCTTATTCATAGCCAATTATAGTGGTCAGTTTAGCATCGAGGAAACTCAACAAGCTATGGAACAAATCCGTATCGTTGATCTAGCAGAGTGGAAGGCAACTAATACGGTCACATCATTGGCTAAACAGCAACAAGAGTTGTTCAAAAATACAGGGTAGAAATGACTTTTTATACCGCAGATTTTGAGCATGCTAGCTTGCAGCTACCGATGAATATTTTCACCCTGACCTGTCCCCTTCAATTGGCACTAAAAGCCTACCACTAAGCACAGACCGCCAACGTTTCTACCAAAAAATCCGCTGCGTAGTAGCGGGCTGGATGTTAGGAAAAATAGACTTAGAAAATGATAAAACCAAATGCTTTATTCCATGTAGATGATTAACTTTTATTGCTTGGTATTTGAGCGATACCAAGAACTTAGCACTGAAGGTACAAGCAAAAATATAGGCTACACAACACAGTTGCATTTTTGCGGATCGCGTTGACTATTATATTTTATCCGAAAAGATGCGATTTGTCTTATCTGGATGTGGACCCAAAATTAACGCGGTAATTCTTTGGGTAATTCTTACCAGGATGAGCTGTAAACTCCAGATGACCGGAGAAATTACCGTTTAAATCGACTTCATAAACGATACCAACTACACCTGCGTAGGAATTGTACTTATACACATTAAGGCCGATACGTTCTGTTTGGTAAAGTAAGTTTTGCTTTTCAAATGGCGTAAACATTTTGCTTAGCGTAGCATTATCAGCGATGCCTTTACGTTTCAGATCATCAATTGCGGTAGATACTCCTGCTATCGCAGGATAAGTGAGTACCAGGATGTGCTGCGGTCCGGTTGCTAGGCTGCCACCGTAGAAAGGTACTAACAACTGTGATTGGTAAATCTTCCTTTCTAAGGCGGGTGATAGTACGTAGATAAAATCTTTACCGTTGGAATGATCAATCGGTAATACAAAAGATTTTTGCTCGGCGCAGCTGGCGGCTGGTATATCGGTGACCCGCTCAATATCTAAGAATCTTTGCTCCGGTTCGTCGTCAAAAAAGGTCCTGACGACGAACTCACTGACAATGGTCTCTACAATTACTTCACAAATAACACCTACCCATTTCTGGAGAAATGGAAGAATCACCTGCATACCGGGTATGCCCGCATTTTTATGGAAAATCACCCGTTGGCTGGGTAGTAAAGTGTACCCAACAATAAAAGAACCAACCGTGGTGCTAAACTGCCTTCTATTCATGGTCAAAGAGGTTTATAGGTATAAAATAAATGTCGTCGTCAACGTAAAATCCATAGCAATCTGGCCAATCCATATCCTTGCGCCAGAACAGCTGATAGATATACCCCCATTTATTCTTAAGCTGTTGCCGATGGGTCGAATCTATGGTACCAAGGCTTACTTTTTCGATACGCTCAACTTGTGCCAATAAGAACGATTTAGCAAATGCCATACGGGACGATTCTTGGTATGCTACCGCTTGATATTTGGCGTATAATGCATTAGAACTACGGCTAGCAATAATACGTTCAAAATGACTCAAATTAAAGCCTAGACTTTCTG
>JBCDIR010000069.1:0-8603 GCA_038748735.1 Bacteroidota bacterium
ACAGTCGTTGCTCCGCATCGCCAGTTGGTAGTCTTGCCAGACGGGGCAGTCGGCGGCGTCCAGCTTGGCCAGCAATTCCTGGGTACAGGGCGTAGCTTCTTTCTCACCGCATAAATGCAGTAACCAATCCGTACAATCTTCCGATTCGATGACGGTCAGGCACGCTTCGTCTCCTTGCAGTTTGGTGTAAATCCAGCCCATCCCCAGTGCGCTGAGCAGTAGTCCGAACAGGCTCAGCAAAAGCAGTGCGACCATCCGCTTATTTTTCTTGCCACGCTCGTGCCACATGGCGACCCAAGTGCTGCGGTCTTGCTCGTCGGCGCAGCCACAGTCTATGGCCGTTTGTACCATTCGTTCTAACGCTTCAGCTTGTTCGGAGCGGCGGGTACCATCGGCGGTTTCGGGGAGTTGGGCTTCTAGTTCACTGATCCGCTGTTGCGTATACTGACGGATAACATCCTGTGGGTCTCCCATCTCTTCCACTACTTGCGGACTGAAAACGGGGAGGCCACCCGTGGTTTGCGCACAGGTAAATTGCTGGGTTTCGTGTAGGTAAATCTGCATACAGCCGAGGCCCACCTCTTCCTCTCCCTTCTGGGTAAACTTTTCCTTTATTTTCTGACTGACGCCCGTCGGGTCTTCCAGCTTAATCTTCCCGCTGGCCATCAGGCTACCGAGTATCCCGTCGACTAAACCGATAATTTTGGTCGTGGGCAAATGCCCCAAATGGTAGCGATGATCCAGTAGGGTGGGGACCAAATAATCGTAATCCGCCAGCTTAGCGAGCTGTTCTTCCCGGACGACCAGAAGAATCTTGAGCGGATAATCATTGTTACTGAGGAGGGTTTGAATGGTATTGAAAAACTGGGTCCGCTGCCCTTCCCCTACCTGCGCCTGGAAGAGCTTTTCCAGCTGATCCAGAACCAGTAAAGTCGGCTTAAAAGAATGCTCGTACAGCATACGCAGTAATTCCTGCAACGAATACGTCTGCCCGTCGTCCAACTCCACGTATTCCTGTACGGCTTTACGCACCTGCCGTTCGATGGCCTTGTCCAGGTTCGTCCAACGTCGGACAAAAACACCCTGGTAGCGGGCGGCTTTGATGCGATTAGCCAAACCACACTGCACCAAGCTCGTTTTCCCTACCGCTTGTTCACCGTACAAAACCAGTAGACGGGTATCGTAAAGCTGTTCGTAAAGTTCCTCGACCTCCCGCTCCCGACCGTGGAAGCGGTCAATATCTCTCTTCCCGTAAGGATTCATCACGTGAAAAAGTGGGGTGCAAGGGTTAGTTTGCACGAGGCCACCAACAGCGTCCGCCGTGTCAATGGCCATACCGATAGTACTACCACTACTTTGCACACGAAAATCGATAGTTTCTTCGCGTTCAATGGTCCACTTTGCGGATTGCATTAGGGCAAACTGCCACGCGGGAGCACGTGCTTGCAACTGAGCTAGGGTGGCTTGTACGGCTGCGGCGCTGGCGTATTTTCGGCTGGAGGCTAACACCCTACCGGCGGCATTCTTCACCGCTAGTACGAAGCCGTCCTGGTCGTTAATCTCCACATTCGCCGTTTCCGTCAAGGCCATAATCAAGTCCCGCAAGTACGCATCCCGGTCACGCGGAGAGATCGCTGCTGGTCCAAATAGTACCTCAATATCTTCCTTGTCATTAACGGTAAAGTGGAACTGCTGATCGGGTTCGCTCCCCATCGTGAAGCGGCGCAACGCCTGGGGAAAATACGCACCCGGCGAAGAAAAATAGGCCGCGAAAACACTTTCCAGCGGGAGATTAGCCCCATTAGTCGCTTCCGTTTGTTGCCATTGTACGATGGAGACTTGAAACGTATCCTGAGCCGTACTGGCTGCTTGCAAACCCGCTAATGCTTGCTGCCACTCTTCCGCCTGCACTGGGGGCGTTAGCACCAAAAACGGAGGAGTCGCAGCGTCAAAAATACTGCTGGCAGCAGTGGGTAGAGCCAGCTCTTCTTCTGCTTGGCGCAAACGCCGCAGTAGCCGCTCAATGGCAACTAGCCCCGTCCGCTGATCGGCGTAACGAGGACTCACGAATAGAGTATCCGCCGTTTTGAGGAGGACAAAACAGTCCGTAGCGTTGGGAAATAGATGGAGGCTAAACGTCATAGCAGCGACAGGTGGTAGGTGGTTAATAAGTCAGTTCCAGTGCGTCACAAAATTGGTCCCAGGCGGTGAATAACCGCTCCGTAGCCAGAAAACCTTTCGCTGCCTCGGCCCGTTGCAGCGCAAAGAACAGGTCATCGGTATCCGAATGCTGAAAAGTCAGCCCGTCCGACGTAGCTTTAATGAGAAAGTAGACTTTGGGCAAATGGTAGGACTTAACTTTGTAGGAATTTTGGTCCACCAAAAAAGGGGACAAATTGAGAAGTCCCCCCGCTTCCCCTCCGCGTACGAGCAAGACCGAACGGCTGTAGTTGGCCGTCGCTTGGCTGATCTTAGCTACGCCGCCCGTATGATAGTCCTGCCCACGCAATCGTGCTTGGTGTTGCACGTAACTAGGTTGGTCAAAATCACGGGTCCAGTCCGTAGCCACTTGCTTGACGACAGTCAGTTCGTTGCGCACCAAAAAATCGCTAGCTAACAGCAGTTCCGTCAGTTGCGCCTCGGCTTCCAAATGATCCGCCCGCGCAAAGGTAGCCGGCTCCAGGGGGTGCATCGCTTGAAAATATTGCGTGGCGGATTGGGCCTTGGCGTTCGTCAGGAATTGACGTAAAGCAGGGAGAAAGAAATCTAGTCGCTCCCGCTGAAACGCAGCGTCTATTTGAGTGAACAGTTGCTGAAAATCGGGACAAGGTGCGGGGGCGGTAAAAAAAGTTTGGATGGCCGCTTTTTCGGATTCCGTTAGCAGCAGTTGCCCCTGCTCGGCCTGTTGCCAACTGTCGGACAGTAGGATACCGCTCACCAAGCGTAGTACGGTATGCGCGCAAGCGGTCAGATCGCTCAAGCGTTGGTTGGGGTGCTCGCAACTGTCGGGCGTAAAAAGATCACGCAATTGGTTACTGACCATAAACGGGAATGCTTCCAGTAGTTCGCGCTGGGCTTTGCGCCAATTTTCGGAATAGGGATTCGCCCGCAGTTGTTCGCCCAGAAAGGCGTAGGGCTCTCCCAGGTGCAGGAGTAGATTGATGATCAACTGCTGGTTGGCCAGCGGCGGTGCGGCGGTTTTCGGCACGGACATAGTAGACGGTGACTAAAATTTAGGGTTGTATGGCTAAAACGAACGGAAGTTCGTATCCCTAGCCCGACGAAAGTAATTGTTTTCGGGCAGATAGCCCAATACGAGTTGCCAATCCGTGGCAGCAAACATTAATTTTAGGTAAAAGCACTGGACAGGCCCGCCGATTTACCAACAAAATACTTACATTAACGGTTACAAAAAGCAACGCACGAAATCCATACAACAGCCATGATAAAAATCATCAGTGTCATTTTAGGTGGCGGGGCCGGCACCCGTCTTTTCCCGCTCACGGAACAACGCTCCAAGCCCGCCGTACCGATTGGCGGCAAATACCGTTTGATTGATATTCCAATTTCCAACTGCCTCAATTCTGGTATTCGGCGGATGTTCGTTTTGACACAGTTCAACAGTGCGTCGCTCAATCAGCACATCAAAAATACGTTCAACTTCGACTCGTTCAGTCACGGCTTCGTCGATATCCTCGCGGCCGAGCAAACGCGTAACAACGAGTCCTGGTTCCAGGGTACTGCCGACGCCGTGCGTCAGTGTCTGCACCACCTCAACAACCACGATCACGACTACGTGATGATCCTCTCTGGCGACCAACTGTATCAGATGGATCTGGAGGGATTTGCAAAATATCACCTGGAAAAAAAGGCGGACCTGACCATCGCTACCATCCCCGTCACGGACCAGGATGCTCCCGGCTTTGGTATTCTCAAACAGGACAAAGACCAGATGATCGAAAGCTTCGTAGAGAAGCCCGCCGCCGAATTGTTACCCGAGTGGACCTCGCCCGTGGCTGACGAATACGCCAAGCAGGGCAAGCACTGGATGGCCTCAATGGGCATCTACATTTTTTCGCGCCAGTTTCTTCAGGACCTCTTCGACCAAAACCCCGACGCCACGGACTTCGGCAAGGAAATCATTCCTTACGCCATCAACAACAACTTCCGCGTGGCCAGCTACGCCTACGCTGGCTACTGGGAAGACATCGGTACGATCCGCTCCTTCTTCGATGCTAATATTGCCCTGACGGAAACCGTACCCGCTTTCAATTTATTCGATAACGAAGAACGAGTGTATACTCGCCCACGCCTCTTGGCTCCGTCCAAAGTATCGGGTACGTTTCTAAATCAGACCATCATTGCGGAAGGCTGCATCGTTCACGCTAAGCAGATTGACCGGGCGATTATCGGCTTGCGTTCGCGTATTGGCAAAGGCACCGATATTTCTAACGCCATCATCATGGGTAACGACCGCTACGAAACCTGGGAGCAACTCGAAAATCTTGGCGATCAACCCGCCATGGGCATTGGCGAAAATTGCTATATCCGCAACGCTATCATTGACAAAAACTGCCGGATGGGCAACAACGTACGCATCCACGGTAGTACCGCACTAAAACAAAAGGAGACGGATACTTACGTCATTAAAGACGGGATTATTGTCGTTAAAAAAGGCGCGGTCATTCCTGCGGGGACGGTGATTGGGATAAAGCACTAGACGGTTTGACGGTGGTCGGTCTACGGTGGTGTAGTGGTCCGGTTTGACGGTGGTTCGACCCACGGTTTTGTTCTTGTCGAATAGACGATGGTAGTTTGGACCTTGTGACGGCATCCGTCTACTTTCTACCAACAGTGAGGCTTTAGCCGAACGAATCCTTTTACCTGGTTACGACACCACAGAGACTAAAAAAGCGTCCGAACGACAAGTAGCTGTTCGGACGCTTTTCAGTTTACACCAAGATCAACTTATGCTCCCAGGTAGTGCTTCAGGAGCTTACTACGGTTAGCAGAACGTAATTTGTTGATCGCTTTATCTTTAATCTGGCGGACCCGCTCGCGGGTGAGGCCGAACTTCTCGCCGATGTCTTCCAGCGACATAGGGTGCTCTACGCCGATACCGAAGTACAGTTTGATGACGTCACACTGGCGCTCGGTAAGGGTGGACAGTGAACGCTCAATTTCGCGGCGGAGGGATTCGCGGTATTCGAGGGCCGAATCCGTATTGGGCGTGGCCGTGTTTTCGAGTACGTCCAGTAGGCTGTTGTCTTCGCCTTCGACGAAGGGGGCGTCCATGGATACGTGGCGGGCAGCTACGCCGAGGGTCGTTTCTACCTCTTCGGTAGGAATTTCCAACTGTGCGGCCAATTCTTCTGGCGAGGGTTCGCGTTCGTAGGCTTGCTCTAGTTCGGAGAAAGCTTTGTTGATTTTATTCAACGAACCTACCTTATTGAGCGGCAAACGCACAATCCGCGACTGCTCCGCCAGGGCCTGCAAAATCGACTGGCGAATCCACCAAACGGCGTAAGAAATGAATTTGAAACCCCGGGTTTCGTCAAAACGCTGAGCCGCCTTGATGAGACCGAGATTACCTTCGTTGATGAGATCACTGAGGGAAAGCCCCTGGTTTTGGTACTGCTTGGCCACCGACACCACGAAACGTAAGTTCGCTTTCGTGAGCTTTTCGAGCGCAGCCTGATCGCCTTGCTTGATTCGCTTGGCCAATTCCACTTCTTCCTCAGGCGTCAGCAAATCTACTTTGCCGATTTCCTGTAGGTATTTCTCCAGCGATTGACTCTCGCGGTTAGTAATCGATTTAGTAATCTTAAGCTGTCTCATCTAAATAGCCTCGGTTTATACTTACTGGTATGATGTGTAGTGTGGTTCTCACAAAAATAAACCCGCCTTGTGGTGGACAAGCCGGATTGCGTGGAGGGCATAACTAAGAAAGAAAATCAGCAGAAGGCATACCGTTGACGTAGCCCATTCCTGTTGTCTTATTCTGCATGTATTCCCTTATTTTTGAATATTAACCCGGCGGCAAAAATACGGGCAAAAGCCTTAAATGTCAAGGGAACGCACGTGATTTATACCCAAAGCAGTAGAACCCTGCGAATTCTGCAAAAGTTTAAAGTAAGTAGAATATTTTTTATTTCGGCAGATTATTTGGAAAAATAGTCGCTTTATGTTTTATTGCAGATTGAGTATCAGTTCGTTAACCCAATGTAACTCCTTCCAAATTTTGGTCAGCACGGAAATTCGGAAGAAGTTGTGTACAATGTCGCCCTATGGATCGCGTACCTTTCACTATGGAATTTATTTTCCGTGCTTCGCCCGCTATGGTGTATAAGTTCTTATCGGTACCGTCTAGTATTATCCGCTGGTTTTGTGACGAGTGCGATATTGACGGACAGGAATATACCTTCATTTGGAGCGGTACCCCCGAAACGGCTACGCTGATGGAGGACGACGAAAACGAACGCCTCCGCTTTCAGTGGGAGGACGCCGACGAAGGCGAATACCTCGAATTTCGCATGACCAAATCCCCCGTCACGAGCGAAACTATTCTCGAAATCACGGACTATTGTGACGACGATGAGGTGGACGACCAGAAGGCACTGTGGGAAGAGCAGATTGCGCGGCTAAAGCGGGCGGCGGGGGGATAGTATTTGGTAGCAACACAAAAGACATCCACTGCGCCGTCTCGTTAAAGGGGTAAGAAAATAGCGA
Source organism: Bacteroidota bacterium (assembly GCA_038748735.1). Lineage (GTDB taxonomy): Bacteria > Bacteroidota > Bacteroidia > Chitinophagales > Saprospiraceae > Lewinella. Next base: position 6,730 of record JBCDIR010000069.1, read on the forward strand.
GTTCCACGTCCTAGGTAACAAAAACACTCGCTACGTGAATATTCGTTTCCTACTCTATGGTCTACTTTGGCCTGGGCGGTACGGCGTTTTACCGCTGGGGACCGTACCGGTTGGCGAACTGGAAAGACAACCTGCGCTTTCAGTTGCGCCTGACACTGTCTATCTAATTTACTAGATATTTCCTAGGCGTGTAGGTGTTACCCCTGCCGCTTAGACCCTAAATATCAGGATATGTAAGACGACCTCTATATACGCGCTACCTCAGGATCAACTTGTTATCCCTAGTCCTTCTACTCCTACTTTTTCCGGTCTACCTGTTGTTTTACGTACGGATTATCCGTAATGCGGTGCGTCATGCGCTTAGCTTCTTGTCGGCGGGCGTCCGTTTTAGCGCTTAGGCTCTTAGTAGTAGTCGGTACGGCGAGGAGGCGGCGTTTGTCAATCAACTCCCCCGTGACGACACACATGCCGTAAACCTTATTCTTGATGCGTAGCATCGCGTTGTTGAGGTCTTGGAGGTATTTTTGTTGGCGAATGGCCATATTGTTGAGCATCTCGATATCGTTATTCACGGAACTATCGTCTACCCAATCGCCGCCGTGTTCGTCGCCGGTATTTTCTGATATTTCAATAATCTGCGCTTTCAGGCTACTGAGTTGCTCCTCAGTCATACTGATTTTCTTGGCGATTAGTGTCTCGAATTCTGCGAGGTCCTCGTCAGAATAACGTACTGGTTCTTCTTTTTTAGCCATGTGTGCATGGTTTTAGTGATAGCAGGCGTACAGATAAACTCATATTATGGCACTACTATTACGCAATGCCCGCAAATCTGTTCATTTTTTTTGAGAAAGTCAAAAATTTTATTCGGTTAATCTGGTTATTTCTAAACCTAAATAACGAACATTTTACTGGTCCACCAAAATATATTGGCTTCCCCCCGTATAATGTTATCAAGAATACGGCACTAACGAATTTTCCTACTGCTGACGAATACGCGGCCAAAAGTAACACTGGTGTCGTGACAAAAAACGCTTACTCATCTTGCGTTAGTAGAGCGACATTAAATTAGCTAACTTTGCAAAATAACCTGATTTGTGTTTATGAACTTACGAGTTGGTATCTTCTTCGGTGGTCCTTCCCGCGAACGTGAAATCTCTTTTGCCGGTGGACGTACCGTATACGATAACCTCAACCAACGGCTCTTCACGCCCGTCCCTATTTTCGTTGACAGCTTCCGCAATTGGGTATTGCTCAATTGGCAGTATGTCTACAAAGGCAGTATCCGCGATTTTTATCCGCCCGTGAGTGCGCTGCCCCCGTCGGCTAACGATTTTCGAATCTACGCCGAAAGCATTGCTGGCCTAGACGCTGCGGCGCAAGCTAAGCTACTGGGTCAGATCGGTACGGTTATTCCACCGGAACAGATCGGCGAACACATCGACCTCGCTTTCTTAGCCCTCCACAGCGAAGATGGTCAACTGCAACAGCAACTCGAAGACCTCGGCATCGCTTACACGGGTAGTAGCGTACGCGCCAGCCAGATCGGTATGGACAGGGTCCTGCAAAAGGAGCTGATGGCCACCAAAGGCTTTGCCTGTCCCAAGGCACAAGTGATCACCCGCGAAGCGTGGCTAAAGGGTAGCGTCGGCGACTTTTACGAAAAAGCCGTAACCGACATCAAATGGCCACTGGTCATTCGTCCAGCTAAGCAGGGTTCTTCCATTGGCGTGAGTATCATTCAGGAGGAGGTCGGTTTAGCGGGCTTTGAGAAGGCCGTAGAAAACGCCTTCTTCCGCGAGATCATTCCCGTACACGAGTGGCAGGTCCGCAGCCCGTTCGAGCGGGTAGAGTACGTCAAACGCGTGGCCGACATC